>JAZROC010000345.1:0-2963 GCA_045648525.1 Clostridia bacterium | reverse complement strand
CCTTACTTTTCCGTCAGCAATATCATAAAAGCGATTTATAAGGTTTGTTATTGTTGTTTTACCTGCACCTGTGGCACCTACGAATGCAACTTTTTGTCCTGGTTCGGCATAAACACTAACGTCATATAAAACCTGTTTATCGTCAGTATATCCGAAATCAACGTTGAGCAGACGAACGTCACCTTTTAATTGCGTGTAGGTAAGAGTTCCGTCGTGATGCGGGTGCTTCCATGCCCAAATACCGGTGCGCTCTTTACATTCTTCTATTAAACCGTCATTTGTTATTTTTGCGTTTACAAGGGTAACGTATCCATCATCAACTTCAGGCTGTTGGTCCATAAGAGTAAATATTCTTCTGGCACCTGCCATTGCCATAACTATTGAGTTTATTTGTTGCGAAACGTTATTGATGTTTCCTGTAAATTGCTTTGTCATATTGAGGAACGGAACAACAATACTTATACTAAATGCCATGCCGGAAAGGCTGAAGTTTGGTGCGTCTGAAAGAAGAAGGATTCCTCCGATTAATGCCATAATAACGTATAAAATATTTCCGATATTCATTATAATCGGACCAAGCATATTAGCATAGGCGTGGGCTCGATAACAATCTTCAAAAAGCTCGTTGTTTATTTTATCGAAATCTTTTTCACATTCTTTTTCGTGGCAAAAGACTTTAATAACCTTTTGCCCATTCATCATTTCCTGAATAAAGCCTTCGGTTTTTCCCATTGCTTTTTGTTGTCTTATAAAGTATTTGGCAGAACCACCACCAATTGTTTTAGAAATAAAGAGCATAAATACAACACCAATTAAAACAACGAGGGTGAGCCATATACTAAAATATAACATTATAGAAAGAACACTTATTACTATTACTGCAGATTGTACAAGTGCAGGAAGTGCCTGTGAAACAAGTTGGCGCAATGTGTCAATGTCATTTGTGTAATAACTCATTATATCGCCGTGCTTGTTTGTATCAAAATACTTGATCGGTAAATTCTGCATACCACTGAACATTGCTTTTCGCATTTTTGACAAAAAGCCTTGTGTCATATATGCCATTAACTGTGTTTGTATAAGAATAGAAACAAATGACAACACATATAAGCCGATTAACAAGTAAATCATCGGTAAAATATTTTGGCTTGCGGCAGCCCAATCGCGTGAAGCTTGCCAAACTTGTATTTCTGCAATGATATTTTGTATAAATAATGCAGGAATAGAAGAAACGATAGCTGAAAAAATTATACAAAAAATAGTTATGGGCAGAAGAACGGGGTAGAAGTTAAAAAAAGTCTTTATAATGCGTATAATATCTTTTAAATTACCGCCTTTTTTATTCATTTTGTGCACCTCCCGTCTGCTGAATATAAACGTCTTTATAGATTGTTGACGTTTCGAGAAGTTCTTCGTGATTTCCGATAGCAGAAATGCTTCCGTTATCCATTACAATAATCATATCAGAATCTTGCACTGAAGCAATTCTTTGTGCAATAATAATTTTTGTTGTTTCGGGAATAAAGGATTTAAAACCACTTCTGATAAGTGAATCTGTTTTTGTGTCAACAGCACTTGTTGAGTCATCTAAAATAAGGATTTTAGGCTTTTTAAGCAATGCTCTTGCTATGCAAAGACGTTGCTTTTGTCCGCCTGAAACGTTTGAACCGCCTTGCTCGATGAAGGTATCATATTTATCAGGGAAATCTTCAACAAATTTATCTGCTTGAGCAAGTTTACAGGCTTCGATAATTTCTTCATCTGTTGCATTGGCATTTCCCCAACGAAGATTTTCTTTTATCGTGCCAGAAAAAAGAAGATTTTTCTGAAGAACAACTGCAACGGAATCGCGGAGAGATTTGATGTCGTAATTTTTTACGTTAACACCGCCAACATAAACAGAGCCTGTAGTTGCATCATAAAGGCGGGATATAAGTTGTACTAATGATGATTTACTTGAACCTGTTCCACCGATTATACCAACGGTCATACCAGATTTTATCTCAAGGTTTACATTTAATAATGAATATTTTTTTGCCTTTTTTGAATATTTAAAGCTTACGTTATTGAAAATAATAGAACCATCTTTTATTTCATAAATGGGATTTTCAGGCTCTTTTAAAGCTGTTTCTTCTGTTAAAACCTCGTTAATTCTCTTTAATGATTCCGAAGACATTGTCAATATAACGTATATCATTGAAAGCATCATAAGTTGCATTAAAATCTGCATACCATATGTAAGCATTGCGGAAATATGACCGATTTGAATAAGTTCTCCACCGTTTTTTATAATTAAACTGGAACCTACAATCAAAACGAAAATCATATTAAAATAGAGACATGCTTGCATAAGAGGAGAGTTAAATGCAACTATTCGCTCTGCTTTTGTAAAATCAACACATATATCATCAGATGCTTTGTTGAACTTTTCTTTTTCAAAATTTTCTCTTGAAAAACCTTTTACAGCACGCATAGCACGCACGTTTTCTTCGATTGATTCGTTTAATTTATCGTATTTTTTAAATACTCTTCTAAAAGCAGGCATTGCTTTTTTGCCAACCATAAAAAGACCAAAGCCAAGTGCAGGAACTACAATTACAAAGGTCATAGCAAGCACACCGCCCATAAGAAATGCCATAATGATTGCACAAATAAGCATTAAAGGTGCTCTTACGGCAATTCTGATAAGAGTCATATATGACATCTGAATATTGTTTATGTCGGTTGTAAGTCGTGTTACTAATGAAGTCGAAGAAAATTTATCAATATTTTCAAATGAAAATGTTTGGATTTTCTTGAAAATGTCACTTCTTAAGTTTTTTGCAAAGCCTGCAGAAGCTTTTGCGCTTGTAAAGCCTGCAACACCACCGCATGCAAGAGAAATAAATGCCATTAACGTAAGAAAAAGACATGTTTTTATAATGCCGTCAAGAGGTGCGCTGGTTTCAATCTGATTAATAATT
>JAZROC010000344.1:0-6756 GCA_045648525.1 Clostridia bacterium | reverse complement strand
AGAGGCAATTTCTCTGCCAACAAGAACCTTTTGAACGTTACCGCCGGAAAGTCTTCTAACGGGAGTTGACGCGCTGGGAGTTACAACCTCAAGGTCGTTTATAATGCGCATTGCAAGGTCTTTGGGTTTTTTACGTTCAAGGAACATTGATGTGCCCTTTGAATATGACCTTAACATCATATTATCAACAATATCCATATTGCCTACAAGGCCCATACCAAGACGGTCTTCAGGAACGAAAGAAAGACGGACACCCATATTTCTGATTTGCATAGGAGTCTTGTCCCTTAAATTTTCAGCCTTATTTGTTTCAGGTTCAAAATAAGTTATTTCGCCTGACGAAAGATGCTGAAGACCTGCAATAGACTCTAAAAGCTCTCTTTGACCTGAACCTGCGATACCTGCAATACCTAAAATTTCACCGCTTTTTGCTGTGAAGGAAACGTTATCAAGCACAGTTGCGCCAAGTCTGTCAACGCAGGTAAGGTTTTTAACCGAAAGTCTGTCAACTGTATCGTGAGGCATATTTCTCTCGATATTAAGTTCAACCTTTTTACCAACCATCATTTCGGTAAGCTCTGATTCAGAGGTTTCCTTTGTATTTACCGTGCCAATGTATTCACCTTTACGCAAAACGGAAACTCTGTCAGAAAGAGAGAGCACCTCGTGAAGTTTGTGAGTGATAATTATTATACACTTGCCGTCATCGCGCATTGAACGGAGAATGTTGAAAAGTTTTTCAGTTTCCTGCGGTGTTAAAACGGCTGTGGGCTCGTCAAGAATAAGAATATCTGCACCGCGATAAAGCACCTTTATAATTTCAACGGTCTGTTTTTCGGAAACAGACATTTCATAAATCTTCTTTTCAGGGTCCAGTTCAAAACCATACTGACTGCTGATTTGTTTAATCTGTGCAGTTGAAGCCTTAAGGTCATACTTGCCGTTTTCAAGAGCAAGCACGATATTTTCAGCGGCATTGAATACGTCAACAAGTTTAAAGTGCTGATGTATCATACCTATTTTGTATTCAAAAGCATTTTTGGGCGAAGTAATAACAGCTTCTTTTCCATCAATGAAAATCTGACCTTCATCGGGGAAATAGATGCCTGAAATCATATTCATCAGCGTAGTTTTGCCGCTTCCGTTTTCACCTAAAATAGAAAGAATCTCACCGCGGTACGCAGTAAGATTAACGTTTTTATTGGCGACTACCTTGCCAAATGTTTTTGTAATATTTTTAAATTCAATAGCGGGTTGTTTATTCACGTTAAACCTCCGTTTTATTTGACTTTTAAGGAAGCACGTAAATGCCTTCTTAAAAATCAGCCTGAGACGGAGATATTTTCTCCGCCTCAGACGTAATTTTATTTATCAGCCGTAGTTTCTGTCAAGAAGAGTGATGCCGTCAATTTCAATATCAAAGTAAGGTGCTGAACGATGCTTTGATTCGTAGAAAACGCCGTTTTCAATAGCTTCTGTATCCTTTGCAAATTCTGCATCGGTATCAACGTAAGCCATATATGAAGCAAGCTTCTCGCCGCCAACTGTAAATGTAGCGGTATCAAATACGTTGATTTCGCCCTTCTGAAGCTTTTCTTTTACTTCAGCAATCTTTTCAGCTGTGCCGGGAGCAGCAGCAGTTTCGTTAACTTCGGTAAGAACAACTGAACCTGTTTCGATTGTGCCTGTCCAGTCAGCCTTGATTTCTTCACCCTTTTCAACACATTCGATCATGTACTTGAAGTAAGGAGTCCAGTCGATTCTTGATGAAACGATAAAGGTGTTGGGGCAAGCAGCAACAGTTGAGCCGTTGTATGAAACGTTAGGAACGTTTGCAGTTTCGCAAGCTGTGGGAGCACCCATTGAGTCAGCGTGCTGTGAAATAAGAACGCAACCGCCAGTAATAAGAGCGTTTGCAGCTTCCTTTTCCTTCTGCTCATCATACCAAGAACCTGTGAACTTAACGTCCATTGTTACTGTGGGGCAAATTGACTTTGCGCCAAGGTAGAATGATGTGTAACCTGACATAACTTCAGCAAATGTGAAAGCACCAACATAGCCCATTTTTGCCTGATCAGCAGTAATTTTGCCGTCAGAAATCATCTGGTTAAGCTTCATACCTGCAGCAACACCTGCAAGGAAACGACCTTCGTAAATTGATGCGAAAGCGTTGTGGAAGTTCTTAACACCAGCTGTGTGAGCCTGTGTACCTGTTGCATGGCAGAACTGTACGTTGGGATATTCCTTTGCAGCGTCAATAAGGAATGACTCATGACCAAAGGAGTCAGCAAAGATGATGTCGCAACCGTCAACTTCGATAAGTTCAACAGCGGCATCGTAGCAGTCTTTTGACTCAGGAATCTGAGTTTTCTGTGCATACTGAACGTTCATTTCTTCGCAAGCCTTTTTAGCTGCGTCCATGAAGTTCTTGTCATAAGTTGACTGCTCGTCATGAAGGAAGATAAAGCCTACCTTCAAATCACTTTTTTGTTCTTCACCGTCACCGCCACAAGCAACAAGAACGCTTGAAAGCATAAGAACAGCGAGAACTACTGCGAGGATCTTTTTGAGATTTTTCATTTTCATTCTCTCCTTTTCTTTTTGTAATATTTTTTTACAGTTTTTAAAACTGCTATTACCTGAATGTAATGCTGTCGTCGGTCATTGAATCAACAATAGCAAGTGATTCAACCTTAATGCCCTTTGCCCTTAAAGCATCGCCGCCGCCCTGAAAGCCTTTTTCAACGGCAATACCGATGCCGACAAGGTTTGCACCGGCCTGTGAAATAATATCCATAAGACCGTTAACCGCCTCACCGTTTGCAAGAAAATCGTCAATAATCAGAATATTATCCTCTTTATTTACAAATTTCTTTGCAATGGTAACTTCATATTCTCTGTTATGTGTAAAGGAAAAAATCTTGGTTGCGTAGAATTCGTCACCAACTTTTGAGGTCTTGTGTTTTTTGCCAAAAACAACGGGAACGTTATCAAAATACTGTGAAGCAATGGCGGCAATACCGATGCCTGAAGACTCAACAGTAAGGATTTTGCTAACGTTCTGACCTGCAAAACGTCTTTTAAATTCTTTACCGATTTCCTGTATAAGCGCAATATCAAGTTGCTGATTTAAAAAACAATCAACCTTTAAAATATTGCCGGGTAAAACGTTACCCTCTTTTAAAATTTTATCCTTTAATAACTGCATAACAAACCTCGTACAAGAACATATAGATATAGTATCACAAAACTTTGCTAAATTCAAGTATTTTTTACAAAATTCTTTTTACTCAATGGTCATATCTATCTGCGCACTTCTTTCCTGACCCTTTTCAAGAGGATACAAATCGCGCTTTGTTTCAAAATCATCAACCACGTCAAGATATGCAGGTACGCTCTGCCAGGGCTCAATACAAACGTAAGGAGCTTCCGTATGAGGTTTGTGCCAAAAACCAAGATACTGGAATTCAGGATATTTTACCGTTACGCTTCTTGAAGTTTTGTCACTCTTTAAAGTAACGGTTTTGCACATATCCTTAATAAAGATAGCGTCGTTATCAAACATATTATGTTTTAAACGGAGAATTTTGCCGTCCTCAAGTTCAAAAGGAACGGTTTCATCAGACATATAGCAAGACTTGAAAACCATTTTGTTTGCAGGTTTTTCGCACTTGAATTCCATATAATAGTCTTCAAAAGTGCCGTTGTCAAGGGGAACGTTGAAGCCGGGGTGTCCGCCAAAGGCTGAATACATAGTATCATCACCAAGGTTTTTTGCCGTATATTTCATTTCAACGGTATTATCATTTAAAACGTATTCAACAAAATACTCAAAATCGAAAGGATACATTTTTTTCGTTTCTTCATTAGCTTTAAGTACGAATGTGATTTTGTCTTCCTTTTGCTCAACCATTTCAAACTTTGAAATTTTTGCAAAGCCGTGAAGAATCATTTCGTATTCTTTTCCCTTATAAACGTATTTGCCGTCGGTAAGTCTTCCGCAAATGGGGAAAAGGTTACAAGCTCTGCCTGTCCAGTACGTGCTGTCGCCCTGCCAGAGATATTCGCAACCATCTTTCTTAATTGACATCATTTCTGCGCCAAGGTCAGAAATAACTACTGTAATTTTATCATTTTTAATTGTATAATCCATAATTCGCACCTCTTTTATGTTTTTTCATATTGTATCACAAATAGTTATTTATTTCAATAAAATAATTGTGGAAATTTCCTCAATTATATGATAAAATATGTTATAGTTGATTAAACAGAGGTTTTTTATGTTAAAAAAGATTATCGCAATATTAATTTCATT
This sequence comes from Clostridia bacterium, assembly GCA_045648525.1. Classification (GTDB taxonomy): domain Bacteria; phylum Bacillota; class Clostridia; order Christensenellales; family QALW01; genus UMGS1322. The sequence goes on along the minus strand of JAZROC010000344.1, from coordinate 2,441 downwards.
GGTACTTTTGCTTTTCTCCGGTTGTTATTCCGTTTCCGAGCCAATGTCAGAAAACAACCTTTACGTCTATTTCATTGACGTTGGTCAGGCAGACTGTGCCCTTATATCATTAAACGGCAACAATATGCTTATTGACGGCGGTAACGTTGCCGACGGCGATGACGTTATTCGTTTTATAAAAAATCTGGGTATAGATACCCTGCACACCGTTGTTGCAACCCACGCCCACGAGGACCATATCGGTGGATTAAGTGCAATAATTGATGCATTTAAAGTCAACTGTATTTATTCGCCCGTTGATTTTTACGATTCCCAATGTTTTAGCGAATTTAAAGATTCTGCCGTAAGGCAATGCGGTATAACCATATGCGAAAAAGGTATGTCGTGGAACGTGGATACTGCGAAAATTTCAGTTTTATGGTCAAGCCAAACTGAAGAAAACACCAACAACACAAGTATTGTTTTAAAATTGCTTCACAATAACGTTTCTTTTGTTTTTACGGGCGACGTTGAAAGTGATGCAGAAACAAAAATCGTAAACGAAAATCCTGATATAAATGCAAATATTCTAAAAGTTGGTCATCACGGCTCAAGCACGTCTACAAGTTATCTGTTTCTGCGCTCGGTTATGCCCCAGACGGCAATAATATCCTGCGGTACCGATAACTCATACGGCCATCCCCATAAAGAAACCATTGAAAAGCTTAATCAGGCAGAAGTAAAAACCTATCGTACTGATTTACTGGGCACCGTAAAAATAGTTTCCGACGGCAATAATTATACAATTTCAGCCAATAGCCAAGAGGAAACCTTTACCCCCGAAAAAAGACTGCCTTTCTTTGACATTATGTATATAGGCAACAAGAAATCAAAAAAATTCCATCTTCCCTCTTGTAACGGTCTGCCAAAGCCTGAAAATATGGAATATTTTATTTTACGTGAAGAAGCAATTTTAAAAGGTTATTCCCCCTGCGGAACCTGTAAACCATAAATAAAGGAAGTATTTTTATGAAAAAGACAACAACTATCTGCTTTGCAAACAACAAAGGCGGCTCGGGTAAATCCACCACCTGCTCAAACGTAGGCTATTCATTGGCTGAATCGGGCAAAAAAGTACTGATGATTGACGGTGATATGCAGTTAAACCTTTCGCTTTCTTTCTTTGACGAGGACACCGTTTTAGAAATGGCACAAAGCGAAAAGAACTTATACACCGCCATTAAAGAGCAAAAGGATTTAACCGATTTTATTGTTAAAACCACCTACGAAAATCTTGATGTTATCCCCTCATCAACGCTTATGAGCGGTATTGAATACGAGCTTTTTACAAAATGGCAAAGAGAGCTTATTTTGAAAAAATGCCTTAAAAACATTCAGGAAAGCGGAAAATACGATTATATTTTAATTGATGCACCACCGACTTTAGGCGGTTGGGCAATGAATCTTTTATGCGCTTCCGATTATCTTTTAATTCCCGTAGAAGCAAGCCCGTGGGGTCTTTTTGGTCTGGCAAATATGTTCGAATTTTATTCAGTCGTTACCGATATTGCACCTCAACTTAAAATTTTAGGTATCGCAATTACAAAGGTTAACGAAAGAAAAAATTATTTCAAGCAGACGCTTCAGTCATTAAACGATATGAAAGAGTTTTATATTTTCAATTCATACATTCGCATTGACAGCACTATTGAATGGGCTCAGGATGCAGGCAAGCCTGTGGCTTCCTTTAAAAAGTCAAGCCGCGCTTCACAGGAATACGAAGCACTTGCCAACGAAATACATAAGCAAGTTTTAAAAAGGAATAAAGAATAATGAAATTATTATTTAAACAACGTATGTTTTCCTGGTTCGACAGCTACGATATTTTTGACGAGGACAACAACACCGTATTTACCGTAAAAGGTCAACTTTCCTGGGGTCACAAACTTAACATTTACGATATAACAGGAAATCATATAGCCACACTTCAACAGCGTTTGTTAACCTTTTTACCGAAATTTGATATTTATATCAACGGAAATCTTACAGGTACAATCTCAAAAGAATTTACTTTCTTCAGACCAAAGTATCACGTTGATTTTATGGGTTGGCACGTTGACGGCAACTTTTTTGAATGGAACTATACTATAACCAACACAAGCGGTCAGTACGTTGCATCTGTTTCAAAGGAGCTTTTCAATTGGACCGATACCTATAGCATTGACATCGCAAATCCCAACGATGCCCTGCCTGCATTAATGCTTGTTCTTGCCATTGATGCAGAAAAATGTTCCCGTGATGATTAAAAAAAGCACTCTGTTTTTCACAGAGTGCTTAATTTTTTAGAACAAGCTATAATTTATAACGATAGAAGCAAATACAATGGAAACCATTGACAAAAGTTTAATTAAAATGTTAATCGCAGGACCTGCAGTATCTTTGAAGGGGTCACCAACAGTATC
>JAZROC010000343.1:0-4260 GCA_045648525.1 Clostridia bacterium | reverse complement strand
GTGTTGTATTACGGGCACACCGTCCTTTGAAAGCCATACGTCAAACTCAAAGCAATCAACGCCTAAATCAATAGCCGCTTCAAAAGAGATTAAAGTATTTTCAGGGTATTCAGCACAAAAACCTCTGTGACCTTCCACAATAATATTCTTCATAATTCAATCTCCTTAAAAATATTGTTCAAAATATCGCTTGCGGTAACACCAAAGGGTGTTTTTTCTTTTTGTGCAAGATTTCCCGCGCTACCGTGAAGGTATGATGCGTTTATCATAGCTTCAATGGGAGTTGGCATAATATGCGCCATTGAAGCAACTATACCTGCTAAAACGTCACCGCTTCCTGCCGTTGCCATTCCCGGACAGCCGAAAGCAGAAATATAGGCTTCATTTTCACTGACGATAAGGTTATAATTACTCTTTAACAAAACCGAAGCACCCGTTTCTTTTACGAAATTTCGGGTAATTTCAAAGGGATTCTTTATTAACTCTGAAATGCTGACGTCAAAGAGTCTTGACGCTTCGCCCATATGCGGTGTAAGTATTATAGGACATTGGGCTTTTTTAATTAAGTCCTTTGTTAAGAAATACAAGCCGTCGGCATCAATTACGAGAGTTTTTCTGCAGTTTTCTATTAAAAATTCAAGGATTTGGCGATTATCTTCTTTTCTGCCTATACCGCATCCAAAAAGAACGACATCCTTATCCTTTATAAACTCCTCGTTTCTTAAGGTCAGCATAACTTCAGGTGCGCGAAGAGTGAAGTTATTTTTTATATCCTCGCTAACCGCAAGAGAAACCTTCCCTGCTCCCGATTTTATAGCCGATGCAGAAGCAAGAATTGCCGCCCCCTCCATACCGAAGGACCCTGCAATAATGCCAATATGTCCCTGCGTGCCTTTGTGGACGGTATTTTTAATTTGCGGAAAATCTACCTTTTCCACCCTTTTTAATGGTGAGGAAATCTCAATACCGATATCCTTGACCTTAATTTCCCCTGAAAAATCTGCGCCTTTATTAATTATAAGACCGATTTTTTCTGCCTGAAAAGTAATTGTAGTATCTGCCGAAACTGCATTTTTCGCATCGCCCGTAAGACCGTCAAGTCCCGACGGAATATCAACAGAGATGATTTTCGCCTTGCTTTTAAAGGAATTTATCAGGTTAATGGCATTTAAAAATTCGCCCTCCACAACTCCCCTGAAGCCTATGCCGAAAATCGCATCAATAACGCAATCATAGTCAATTTCAGGCTCAGAAATTATATTTTCCTTAATTTTTTCATAAAATTTTCTTGCGTGGTCGCTTAATTTTTCTTCCTTACCGATAAAAAGCACGTGAACGGTTTTGCCTTTTTCCAGAAGTTTCATTGCCGCAACGAAGCCGTCACCGCCATTGTTGCCGGAGTTTGCAACAACAAGAATTTTATTATATTTTTCTGCCTCCAAAAATACAAACGTGCCTGCCTTTTCCATTGCTACGCAGGGTTCAAGTCCCTTTTTAAAGGCAAGTTTTTCTGCATTTTGCATTTCTTCAGGTGTAACAACAAAATTCATATTTCCTCCGAAAACACTTTATCAATGGCACTTTTGATTACTTCCCATTGATATCCCTTGCGGTATAAAAAGTCGTTAATCTTTCGTTTCTGCTCATAAATTTCATATTTAGAATATTTGGGCAACTGCTTTTTAATAATTTCAACTGCCTTTATAAGTTGTTCATCATCATCTACGTTTTCAAGAACTGAATTAATAATTTCGTCGCTTATGCCCTTGCTTTTTAATTTATAACGGATAGCATTAACACCTGACGTCGTTGAGCTTTCCGCAAAACTTTTTGCAAACCTGAAATCATCAATATAATTAAGCTCTTTCAGTCTGTCGATAACGCTGTTTATTGTAATTTCGTCAAACTCTTTTTTTAAAAGCGCGTCCCGAAGTTGCTTGTCGCTTTTCGCTGAATGTGAAAGCGTCATAAATGCGCTTGAAAGAGCCTGCTTATAGCGGTCTTTTTTATAAATTTCTTCCAAGGGAAATTCATTAACGTCGGCACCTACGAAAATGCCGTATTCAACAACGGTTTCGTCGGTTAACGAAAATGCGTATTCATCGTCAACAAACACAGAAACTCTTGAATTTTTATGCTTTTGTCTTTCTAATTTAGTTATTTTGGGCATTATACCACCTCGATAAAAAATTATACAATATTTTTTATAAAAATACAAGATATTTTTCGTTTTTGGGGTTGACGAATTATACAACAATTTGTTATAATTTGTAGTATATTGAGAGGTATATATATGTTATATTTTATAGTGAATGCCCTTTCAGGCAAAGGTAAAGGCAAGGAAACTGCACAGAAAATAAAAACTATTCTTAACGACAAAAAAATTGCGTTTCAAATGTTTTTTACAGAGGCAAAGGCACACGCTGTTGAACTTGCAAGAGAAATTTCAAAAAAAAACGACTGTAGTGGCATTGTTGCCGTTGGTGGTGACGGAACTTTTTCAGAGGTTTTAAACGGCATCGACACAAAAGTGCCCCTTGGTCTTATTTCGTCAGGCTCCGGCAATGATTTTATGCGCACCTTTGCGCCACAGAAATCATTGGAAGAACAGCTTCAACCTATTTTAAAAAATAAAACGAGAAAAATTGACTATATTCAGGTTAATGACAAACGCTCACTTAACGTTGCAGGCACGGGCTTTGACGTTGATATTTTAATCCGTGAAGAAAAAATCCGTAAAGTTTTAAAAGGCTCTTTAAGCTATTATACTGCGCTTCTTGCAACGCTTTTTACAATAAAATTCCGCAATTTCAAGATAACTATTGACGATAAAATTGAACTTGACGAGCCTTGTCTTATCTTGGCAATGGCAAACGGCAGATATTTTGGCGGTGGTATGCCCATTTCCCTTGATTCTTCCCTTGAAGACGGTTTTATGGATCTTACAATAGTTAAGAAAGTACCTTTTTACGTTATCCCCGGTCTTTTGATTCGTTTTATGAAAGGCACTTTAAAGGATGCGAAAAAGCACGTTGACGTTTACCGTTGCACAAAGATAAAAGGCGAAGTTAAGCCGCAGGTTGCAATTAATCTTGACGGTGAACTTTTTGATATGCCCGAATTTACCGCAGTTCTTAAAAAAGGCGAGCTGACGGTTTTTGGATAAAAAATTTTTTAGGAGGACTCCCCGATGAATTTCTTTAAGAAAAAGAACATCGCGGTTTTGCTTGTTACAATGATAGCAATGTGCATTATGCCCATCGTTGTTTTTGCAACAGACGGTGAAGCCGCACTGCCCAACTGCTATTCAACATTCTGGGCACTTGTACCACCCTTGGTAGCTATCGCACTGGCACTTATAACAAAGGAAGTTTATTCTTCACTTTTTATAGGTATTTTGCTTGGCGGTATGCTTTCTGCCAACTGGAACCCAATAAAAGCCTTTGATAACGTTTTAAACGACGGCATTATTTCTGCGGTTTCCGATACGGCAGGTATCTTTATTTTCCTTGTTGTTTTAGGCGCATTGGTTGCTTTGATTAACAAAGCAGGCGGTTCAGCCGCATTCGGAAGATGGGCTGAAAAGAACATCAAATCAAAAGTAGGCGCATCACTTGCAACCTTTATTTTAGGCGTGCTTATCTTTATCGACGACTACTTTAACTGCCTTACAGTAGGTTCCGTTATGCTTCCCGTAACCGATCGCCACAAAATTTCACGTGCAAAACTTGCTTTCTTAATTGACGCAACTGCCGCACCTATCTGTATGATTGCTCCCGTATCTTCTTGGGCAGCAGCCGTTTCAGAGTTCACTGAAGGCACAGGCTATTCAGGCATTGAGTTATTCGTTAAGGCTATCCCCTATAACTTCTATTCACTTTTAATGCTTGTTTTCGTTGTTTCAATTATCTTAATGAAGGTTGATTTCGGTCCTATGAAAAAGCACGAAATCAACGCAGAAAAGGGCGACCTTTTCACAAGCGGTCAGGATAACGTTGAAAGTGCCGAAACCGAAGAAGCCAATCCCAAGGGCAAGGTTATCGACCTTATTCTTCCTGTAATCGTACTTGTTATACTTTCAATAATCGGTCTTTTATACGTTGGCGAATTTTTCTCAGGCGCAAGCTTTATTGAGGCTTTCGGTAATACCGATGCAACTGTTGGTCTTCCCTGGGGCGCAATTATCGCACTTATCTTCACCATTATTTACCTTATTGCCCGCCGCGTTGTTACCTTTAAAGAAGCAATGGAATGTATTCC
>JAZROC010000342.1:0-3742 GCA_045648525.1 Clostridia bacterium | reverse complement strand
CGCATACAGCGGCGCCCAATTCTTTTGCTCTTTCTTTTACAATCTTAGAAGTTAACATTTATTCTCCCCCTTATCTATCAAGTTTCCACGGTTTTGGTCTGTTTCTTAAAGGCTTATCAAAGCGATTTTCCATACAACCGCCCTTTTTCTCAAGCATAGAAACACAACCTCTTATACAACCGCCGCATTTTGCCATATTATAGCCTATCCAGCTTGGGAAATATTTTGCAAGAGCACCGTAAACCTTGATAATTTCTTTTTCGCTTGCAACGTCTGTCTTGCCTTCAAGAAGGTCAAGGTCGCCATTTTTATTTTCATCAAAAACCTCTTTGGGCACGAAGGGGTTATAGTATCTGCCTGCGTGGGTATAGAATGCATAGCAACGCCACATATCTATATCGCCCCACTTAATTTTTTTGCCTGCAAGATTGATTTCAACTGTTTTGCCTGAATTAATTGCACGAATACAACCACCGGGACATTCACGAACGCAAGCTCCGCACATACGGCACAGAGGCTCGCCATCGTACATTTCGTCATATTCAAGCTCGGCATCAGTAAAAATAAATGCAACACGCTGTAATGGTCCAAATTCAGGAGTAAGAAGCATTTTACTCCAACCAATTTCACCTAAACCGCAGGCAACGGCGGCAATGCGGAACTGAAACTGTAAATCAGGCGGAACGTTATCTTCCCTTGTTGCGCGGGTAAATTCAACGTTTCTGTGGTGTGCAGTAGCGTCTTTGGCATGCTCGCTTACCTCTATCTGTTCTTCAGGTGAAAGACTGCTTCCGGGTGAGCCGTCCATATCAGAAACGCAACCACGGGCGCCTGTATTACGATAAATAAAAGCTTCATAGCCTTCATCTTCAATTACTTTGCCTACGCTATATAAAACAGCAGGGGCAAAAATTTCATTGATTCCGCCATAAGCCATTGAGGGATACTGATAAAACTGTGTACCTTCCTCGATACCGCGCTGAACTCCGCGGGGGATTCTGAAAACAAAGCCTATACAGCTTTTTGCTTCAGGGAACAACATTCTTGGGTCCATTTCGGGCGGTGCGCCTTCAAAGCGGGACATTGGTGCAATACCGCATTTGTCTGCACCTGCCTTTAATGCCGCTTCTTTAATCATTTTTGAAGTAAGCATAAAAATTCTCCTTTATACTAAAGTTATTGTTGCATTTTTTTGTATTTCACTGCTACGGTTACATTTATAACATTGCTTATTGCAATTAAAAACATCAGTTAAATCAAGTTTTTTATTTTCAATAATCTGTGGGTAAAACATTGCCGTATGGTCAGGCTCTAAAAGCGAAGTAACTGCGCCTGAACAGGAGCCTTTTATATAACTTTTAATAATTCGTTCTGGGTCGGAATTAACCCTTGTTGCAAGTTTCAGACCGTCAAAAAGATTTTCATATAAAGAAACGTCTTCAGGGCGGATAAAGGTCATATATTTCAGCCAGTTTTTACGATTATTTTCGTCTTTAAAAAAGATTTTACATTGTCCCTCAAAAATATAAGCGTTATCCATTTCAGAGGACTCGTTTTCGTGGGCAACTAAATTATCGTGAAAAGTATGAGCAGAACAGTTTTTCAGGCAACCGCTATTTGCTAAACCGTATAACTTTTTGTTGTTTTCATCGCACCACAAACGAATTTCCCGAATTTTATTAAAATCACGGTTAAATTCACGAGCAAGATAAAAGCTGTCAAAAAGTTCTTTTACATATTCCATTGCTTCAACTGAACCGATGCCCATATTAACCGATGCACGTGTTTCAATGTTAAAATTTTCCTTTATAAAACGCGCGATTAACGGTGACGTTGTAGTAACGCATTTTAAATTGAATTTTTGGAGATAATCAACGGTGTCGCCTATTTTATTATAAAAGCTTCTGGCAAGAGCATATTTGCCGTAACAGTTGCCGTTAAACAAAAGATTTAAGGGCATATCACCTAATTTTTCAAGATCACAAAGTTGCTTCTGAAGATTCTCATAAAAAAAGCCGTCCTTATTAAGATTGCTTCTTCCATTAGGAAAATCGCCAAAGGAAAAATAGACTTCGGAAATATGCTCCTTGTTTTCATTTATTATGTCAATTAACGAAAAATCGCTTTTTAATTGATAGCCTATTGAAAACTTCACTTTTATCACCTCGTTAAATTATAATAATACTTTTTTATACTTTTTTCTACACACAAAACAAATATTTTTTACCGAAAAATACAGAAAAAAAGAAACGAGCTTTTCTCTCGTTTCTTAAATAAAAACATATTTTAAATTTCGGAAAGTGCTTTTTTACAGAAATTATAGGGTATTTTCTGGTTGGGGTCTTCCTTCAAATGCGAAATAAGCTCTCCGCCTTTAACATAGCACTCGTCGTTTGGTTCATTATCTAAATCATCAATTATTTTTTTGCAACAGTTGCGGAACTTTTCAATATTTATCGGTCTGGCATTTTCACCAACAAACCTTAAATAATTATCATAACAGATATCCTTTAAAACTTCTGCAGATAAATTCAGACCTTTTAATTGATAATCTATTCCATATAACTTTTCAGTATAATCGCCCTCTTCAACAAGATTTCTGTAAACGAAATTTTCAAGATTTATATTTATACTTTTGATAGTGTTACAATCAGTACCAAACATCAGACGTTTACTGTATTTTTTGAAAAATTCTCGCCAGAAATCTATTCTTTTGGCAAAATTGGGATACATTTCAACACCGGGTGTCAAATCAAACATAACGTTAGGATATTTTTCCATAACGCGCTCTGCTTCCTGCGGAAAGTCCGATAAAAACATAAAATGAGCAAAGCACACACGAAGATTTGGGTGTTTATCAAGCATTCTGAACGCTTGCGCATACATATCCTTTTTGCTTGGAAAACTTGGGTCAGCATACTGTTTGCCCTCTTCCCAAAATTCTTCGGGGTCGGCAAGATGGATATTTACGGGCACGTCATTTTCTTCAAGAAAGGTAAACATTTTATCATAATACTCGTCGTCAAGTCCCCTGCCGTAATAGCGTTGCAAATCAGGACTAAACATAAATTTCATTCCGTCAACGCCAAGGTCTAAAAGAGTTTCTGCCTGAATACGCGGAGGAACTTTACAATATCTGTCAGTAATATGCAAACCGCCAAATGTACGCACGTTTATTTTTTTATAAACGTGTTTTACATAAAGACCATATAAATTTTCCGCGGCGCCCCTATAAGGAAGGGATAAAAGGCAAACATCCGTTACGCCTGTAGATGCAATATCCTCAAGCATTTTTACGGTTCTTTCAAAATCAACAAATCTTGTATGCACGTGGGAATCTGCTATTTTTTTCACTATATATCATCCTTATTGAAATAAGGCAGAAAAAATTTCTGCCCTAAAAATTATTTTTTCTTTTTCTTTATTACAACAACGATAACTACTGCGCCAATAACAACTACTGCTACTGCGGAAATTATAATATAAAGCACCGTATTATTGCCATTTGTCGGAGTTTCATCGTTATTTATAGGTTCTTCTGTTGCATCCGGTGTTGCTTCAATAACTTCGTGCTCTGTTTTTCTGTATTCATCAATTACTTTCTTGTAAGCATCAATACGCTGAGTATCTATCTGCACGCTACCGTCGTGATTATAAAGCAGATTTCCGTTTTCATCACACTTTATCGTAGGACAAATCCAACCGCCTTCATCGTGCTCATTCCAAGCGTAAGTGAGCACCA
>JAZROC010000341.1:0-5430 GCA_045648525.1 Clostridia bacterium | reverse complement strand
ACTTCGGTTACGATGCTGCAAACGACGCATACTGCGATATGGTTGAAAAGGGTATTATCGACCCCACTAAGGTTAGCCGTACAGCACTTACCAATGCCGCAAGCGTTGTTTCAACAATGCTTACAACCGAGTGCCTCGGTGCCGATATTCCTGCACCTGAAGCACCTACTCCTGCAGCTGGTGGCGGAATGGGCGGAATGTATTAAGCACAGCACGCTAAAAAACAAAGACCCTCAATTTTCGAGGGTCTTATTTGTTTTGAAAAACACACGGTTATTTTATTCCCTTAAAAAATAACACGATAAGCAAATAACAACAAAAGCAGGCTTGATTTTCAGACCTGTTTTTTGTTGGTTCATTTTAATCTTGACTATATTATACCGTAAATGGTATAATATTACAGAAAAATCAAGCATTGTTTACGGTGTAAAAGTATAATGAAGTTGAAAAGATTTCGCAGGGACAAGGGGACGGGGGACAAGAGAACCGTCCCCCTGTCTCCTGAGTAGAGGTAAAATAAATGATACTTAATTACAATAAATACTTAAACTATGAATTGCCTAATGATTGGTGTGCTGAATTGGATTCAGAGAATCTTCTTTTATATAATCCCAATGGAAATGGTGCGATAACAATTTCGTTTTTTAATATTATAAATTTAGAAAAATCTTTAGACGGGCAAATAAGCATATTAGCTAAGAATTTTATTGTTCAAAATAATATAAAATTGCATTCTCCTTTTATACTTTTTAATAGAAATGGTAAAGCAATTTTGTATGGGATTGGAACAACCCGCGATAATTGGTTTATAAAATTGTGGATTGTTGCTAAGACTCCTAAAATAGTGTTTGCTACATATCAAAGCGCACAAAAAAGCAAAGAAGTGAAAATATGCGATTCAATTATTGACAGTTTTCAATTTGTATTTTAAGGAAACACGGGGACGGTTCTCTTGTCCCCAAGGTTACTCTCTTATTCTTGATTATTAAAGGTGAATTAATATGACAAGATTCCAAAAATTTCAATTATTAACTAGTGTAATTCCTATTTTTTCCACAATTCTTATTAGTGGCATTACCTATATAAAATTAAAGAAACTAAAAGCTCGTATTAAATTGTTGCTTGCAATCTTTATTACATTTGTTATTGCAACTTTTTTAAATGCATTACTTTTACAAGTGAACGTTCCTTACTTAAATTTAATTATAATATCTATATCTTTTACCTTTCTTAATTTTTATCTTATTCAACTACAAATAAAAACTGAAAAAGGGGAACAAGAAACACAAGATAAAAAACAAAGAACATATTTTATTGACAATTTTATTTCAAGGTTTCTGCATCATAAAAAAATTCTCATCATTGGCGGATTATCTTTGTTTATTGTTATATTAATAATCTTTCTATCTTGGCGTATTTCCAAGGGAGTGAAAGACATTATTCATGATGCAAACGGTGTTGATAATTATAATCTTAATAGTATTTCTTTAGAACAAATAGATGCCACAGTGCAACAAGATTATATTGCATTTATAACAGGAAGTGGCGGTGACGGCAAACAATCAAATATAGAAGATGTACAACTTAAGGAAGTCGATTATTCTGAAACGCGTTTTAATGCAAAGTCGCTTAATGGAGTAAGAATTGCCAATATATTAAATACAGAAAAAGATAATGTAACCTATACGATAGACAGTAGTGTAAAATCAGGAAATTGTCAAATATTTATCTATGTTGATAATAAACTTTATTGTGAGGCAAAAATCAACGATGTTGTTCAAGTTGAAGTTCGAGATATTACCAATAAAAACGTATTTGTGAAAGTGGCCGGAGAAGATGCTGAAATTACATTGAAAGTAAAACGTAATATAGGAGATACTCTTATCTCCTCTAAATAATCATAGGGACACGGGGAGGCTCTCTTGTCCCCTCTCAATGAGCACACGATAAGCAATTAACAAAAACAGGTTTGATGTTTCAGGCCTGTTTTTTGTTGGTTCGTTTTAATCTTGACTATATTATACCGTAAATGGTATAAAATTACAGAAAAATCACTTTTTATATTTTGTCGGAGATAAGCCTGTATATTGTTTGAAGCACGATGAGAAATACAGACTATCCTTATAACCGCACAACTTTGATAGTTCTGAAATACTGAAAAAGGGATTTATAAATAATAATTCCTTCGCCTTTTCCATTCGCAAGTTGTTCAAATATACGTTAGGTGAAAGGGACGTGTGTTTTTTAAAGAGTCTGCGAAAATAATCTTGATTATAACCTAAAGAAGAAACGTATGCCGTTACATCAAAATTGCTGTTTTGCACATTTTCTTTTAATTTTTCCTTTACTATGCCGATGATTTTCGGTGCATCCTCCTCGGTACTTGCCTTTTTCACGTAAAGGCAAATAAGCTCAACGAGCCTCTCTAAAAAATTTTCAAAGCCTTTTGACTTCTCGTTGTGAATTTGAAATAACATTTCAAACAACATTCGTATATTTCCGTCGGTATCTTTTACCATAAAAGGCAAAGTCGGAAATTCACATTTTTCAATAGATATCCACATATCCGTTATATACGCGTCAGACTCTGTTTTGTGAACGGTTTCAGGAGGAATAACGATAACGTCTCCCACCGCCATTTCGAACTCTTTATCCCCCGCAACAGCGTGGGTTTTTCCCATTGTCTGATATATAATTTCCCATGTTCTATGGGTATGATTTTTGTACGCCTGAAAGGGTCTTGATGACCGACCGCAATTATTGAAATTCATATAAACACCTCGTAAAAAGAATAACAAAGAAAGTCGGTTTTGTCAATAAAAAAGTCAGTTGATCATATTGCATATATTTTTATTACGTGGTAGAATATGAAAAAAAGGCAAAATCATAATAAAATATTAAGGAGGATTGACAGATATGTCGAAAGAGACGTACAAAAATATTACTGAAAAATATTCATTTGTCAAAGGATTTAACATTCAGCCCGATTGGGGAAGATCAGGTCTACAAATATGGCTTAACTTTGACGCGGAACGCTATGAAAAAATTATAAAGATTGGAAAAGAAAAATTCCCATCAATGAATACTCTGAGAATCTGGCTTTCATTCGATGCATATATGGAGGATAGAAAAGTCTACCTTGAAAACGTTAAAAAGGCTTGCGATATTTTAACCGGAGAGGGAATCAATATTATTCCGATCTATTTTAACGGTTGGGTTGGTATGCCTTGCTTTGGCGCGTTTACGGCAGAGTGTATAGGGAAAAGCAAAAGACCTGCTTATATAAAGTATCTTCGTGAAACGGTTGAAGCCATAAAGGATTCAAATATTTTGATGCACGACATAGCTAATGAGCCTTACAACGATGCCTTTGGTCATCAAGGTAGATTTTCGGCAATTACGGACTTCTTGCTCGATATGACAGAACAACTTAGAAAAATTGATTCAAGACCGATTACTATAGGCTCGCAAAGCTATTACAGCGAAAACAAAGAGATGTGCGACATGGACGTTTTAGCACCTTATGAGGATGTAATTACACTTCATCCGTATAATCAGAAAAATAAGCCGATAGAAGAATTCGAAAAAGATTTTACAGAGATTCTTGACTATCTGAAACAATTCAATAAACCTATAATTATTACGGAATGTTGCTGGGCGGCGCCTACCGCGGAGGCAAGAAAGCCTTATCTCGAAAGTGAATTGGCGGTTTACACCAAGTATGGCGTGGGATATTTGGCTCAGGGGCTTATAACTTCTCCCGTTGCTGACTTGCATCCTGTTGAAGAAAGTTACCTTGAAGAAGGTCTTTATATGGCATTTTTAGACCGCGATTTTAACATAAGACCTTATCACGACATTTTCAATAATGATTATCAAATGTCGAGAAATTGATTAAATTTCTCGACAAAGCCGATAGAAATCGGCTTTACGTTGCAAAAAACATCTTAAAACGTTTTTTGCAACTTCGATATCTTTGCAATGAATATGTTCAATTACCTTTGGTAATTGTTTGCGAATTCAACGAATTCGCAGTCGAAATAAGGCTTTTGCCTATTTCGACATCAACATAGGCATTATAAGATTTAGGCAACGAAAAAGTCGTGTTATATATAGTTAACTCAACGAAAGGAATTTTAATATGAAAACCTTGCTTTTAGGAGACGTATGCCCCAACGGGAGCACAAAACTGCTTTTTGAAAAAGTTGATACGGAAACTCTGTTTACCGATACGTTATCTCTTTTTCAGGGGAATGACGTTAATTTCGTGAATTTGGAATGTGCCATAACAGAAAGCCAAACACCCATTCGAAAATTCGGTCCTAATCTTTCCGCGCCTTACGAAACAGCGGAAGTTTTAAAGAAAATCGGTGTTAATTACGTAGGACTCAGCAATAATCATATTTTCGATTTTGGTATCGAGGGCGCAAAAGATTCCATAAGATCATTGGAGAAAGTAGGAATCACTTGCACCGGATTTGGCGAGAATTATGAAGCTTCGCGAAAAAATCTGATTATAGAAAAAAACGGTGAGAAAGTTTGTATCATTGCCGTTTGCGAACACGAATATTCCTATGCTCTTGAGGATAGAATGGGTAGTCGTCCCTTTGATGAATACGATACTTTAGAGGATATTCGCCATGCAAAAAAGGAAAATGACAGAGTTATCGTTTTCTATCACGGTGGCAAGGAACATTGTAAGTATCCGTCACCAAGGCTTCTTAAAACTTGCAGGGCAATGGCGAAAAGCGGTGCTGACGTAGTTTTGTGCCAACACTCTCATTGTATCGGTTGTTATGAAGAATACAACGGTTGCCATATTCTTTATGGTCAGGGAAATTTCCATTTTGCAAGTTTGAAAAATATGCCGGATAGTTGGAACAGTTTGTTGGCGGTAAAATATGATACTATCACCAATAAAATTGAATTTGTTCCCATTGTAAATACTGATGCCGGCATAACCTTAGCAAAAGGTGACGAAAAAGAACGCATAATGGGTGACTTCGCTCAACGCAACCGAGAATTACAAAACGGTGAATGGAAAAAAGGGTGGCAAGCCTTTTGTCAATCTGTTAAAGAAGTATATCTTAACGTAATAAGAAAAGCGTGCAGCGATGAGGCTTTGCCGTGGGAGAACGATATGTTCGGTCACTTCCTTGACTGCGAAGCGCATACTGACGTCTGGAGAGAGCTTTTTCCGACCTATAATCAAACAAACGAGAAATAAGATATTCTTAGATACGTTGCATTGATTGTGTTACCCGCTGTCCCCCCTAACAAAAGAACAGTTTGCAGAACTGCTTGAAAAAGCACCAAAAAACGAACTCGAAGAACAAAAAGCAGAATAACAAAACGATATGCAGAACTTTACTTGCTCTGCATATCTTTTTTTGCCTTTTCATCGTTATATATCTGCTCTGCCTGTTCATA
>JAZROC010000340.1:0-12831 GCA_045648525.1 Clostridia bacterium | reverse complement strand
GAAATTACGGGGGATGTTACCGAAAATACAGTGCAGGAAATTGCTGTTTAAAATTAAAACACCTTGATTATGTCAAGGTGTTTTCTTTCATATATTGCTTTGGTGTTTTGCCTGTTGCTTTTTTAAAGAAGCGTGAAAAGTTTTGCGGGTCAAGACCGACGGAAAGGGCAATTTCCGAAACGTTGGCATTACTTATTACAAGCAGGGTGCTTGCTTTTTTTACGCGCAGTTGGGTCAGGTATGCGTGGGGCGAAAAACCTGTTTTTTCCTTGAATAGCGTTGAAAAATAAGTTCTGTCAAGTCCTGTTTCGCGGGCAATGTCCCCAATGGAAAGATCCTCGTGATAGCGCGTTTCCATTATGCCGATTGCCTTTTGTATCCACGAATTTTTGTTGCTTATGTTAGTCTGTTTTAAAAGCGCGCCTAAAATATTATAAATGCAACCTGCCCGTCTGAAATCTGCGCCGGGGTCGGTATCGTTGTTCATTGCAAGTATTTTTTTTAATTCCTCCAAAATTTCTTCAAAGGCTTCAGTCGGGGCAAAGGGATTTTGTGAAGAGATGCCTGCTTGCTCAAAAACGTTTTTCAGCAAAAAACCGTCAATGGCGCACCAAATACATTTTCGTGATTCAATTATATCAGCAGTTTGTATCACGGTGTCACCGGGCATAAAAATATAGCAGGAATTTTGTTCAAAAGGAAATTCCTTTCCATTTATTATTATCGTACCTGCACCGCGTATGCAACATTCAATTATATAAACGTCGCGGATAACGGGGACAGAGCGTGCACCGGGCTTTAAGTTTTCGTCAATACCGCAATAATATAAGATTGGCTCGTCACGGTAGGGTTTTTTTAAATTTTCGTAAAACATAAAAATACCTCAGAGAGAACTTTTTAATTATTGTATCATAAAAAAGGAAGCGTGTAAACAATCAAACAACAAAATGAAGATAAAAACACACAAATTGCCTTGAAAAAGCACTGTTGCTATGATAAAATGAGGATAATAATTTGAAAGGAAGTTTTTTAAAAATGAGTGATAAAAAGTTAAATATTGGTGTTATCGGTTGCAGTCCTATGGGTAAAAGACACGCACAAGGTGTTGTTCAACACGCTAACCTTTATGCCATTTGCGATACTGCTCCTGAACGTCTTGAGGAGTTCAGAAATGAGTTTGAGCCTCCGGTTGTAACAAGCGATTATAAGGAGCTTTTAGATGACGAAAAACTTGATGCTGTTGTAATCGTTACTCCTGACCAGCTCCACGCAGAAATGGTTTGTGCATTTTTAAAGGCAGGCAAGGACGTTATGTGCGAAAAGCCTCTTGCTCTTAATTTAGAGGAGTGCGAGGAAATGATGCGCGCTGAAAAGGAATCGGGCAGACAACTTATGGTTGGTCAGGTTTGCCGTTGTAATCCCGTATTCATTAAGGCAAAGGAACTCATTGATGAAGGCAGAATAGGTGAACTTGTTTTCGTTGAAAGCGAATACGCGCACAACTACGACGATTCAAAGGGATATAACAACTGGAGAATGGTGCCTGAACGCAACACGGTTGTAGGCGGTGGCTGTCACGCTATCGACCTTTTAAGATGGATTGCAGGCGACCCTACGGAAGTTTTTGCATACGCTAACCACAAAATTATGACCGATTGGCCTACCGACGATACTACCATTGCCGTTTACAAGTTCCCCAACGACGTTATGGGTAAGGTTATGATTTCCAACGGCACGAAGCGCAGTTATACCATGCGTTCAGTTTTCTACGGCACAAAAGGTACAATTATTGCGCAGAATAAGGTAGGCGAGGTTATTCTTTTTGAAGATGCCGAGGGCAAGAATTACCACGACGAGCAGATTATTAACGTTCCGCCCAAAGATCACAACGCAGAAGACGAAATCGGTACTTTCGTTGATGCGCTTACAAATGGTAAAAGAGTTCCCGTTACTGCAATGGAAGGTGCATCTACCGTTGCGGTTGCCTGCTCAACGGTTAAGTCAACTGAAACAGGCGAAAAGGTGCAAATCAGATATCCTGAAATTTAATAAATTACTTCCTCTGTAACTGATACAGAGGATTTTTTTATGCATCATTGACTGCGTATTGAAAAAATGATATAATTTATAAAAAATCGTTACTTTTTTCAGGAGGCAAAAAATGACCTACGTTGAGTTTTTTGACAGAGACGATGCGGAAAACATTGCTGCTTGTTTAACAAAAATTCCCCGCAGAGTAATTTATATAGGCGATAACTCAAAAAAGATGAAAAAACATATTGAAAAGTATGAGAAAGTCTTTTCTGACAGAGGGCATAATATAGAGTTCATTTATAAAACCGTCAATAAAAATAATCTTGATGCTGCAGTTGCACTTCTTGATCAAATCGTTAATGCTTACGATAATTGCATTTTCGACGTTACGGGCGGTGAAAGCATACTGAATGTGGCTTTGGGCGTGATTTATGCAAGATACCCTGAAAAAAATATAGAAATAAACAGTATCAACATAAAAAATAATACCGTTTGCGATTGCGATAAAAACGGCAATACCATTTATGAAAATAAACCTGAACTTTCGGTGGAAGAAAATATCTGTATTTACGGTGGCAAAGTGGTTTTTGGCGGAATCGACGAAAGGAAGACGTATAAATGGCAGTTAACTGATGGTTTTGTTGAAGATATCAACGTTATCTGGGACCTTTGCAGACAAAATCCGCGGAACTGGAACGTGCAGATAGGTATGCTCGCAAACATTGAAAAACTTGGAACAGTTTTAAATGACGGTTCCACCGTTGTAAAGGTCAATGACGTTGAAAAGGACCTTGCGTACCGTAAGTCGCGCCACAAACTTTCTGAAGGTTTTATTGGAATTTTGCGCGAAAAAGGGCTCGTTACGACTTTTGACGATTCTTCGGGGCAGGAAATTAAAATTTCCTACAAAAACGAGCAGGTAAAAAGATGTCTTACTACTGCAGGTCTTGCGCTGGAAATGAAAGTCTACGTTTCGGCAAAATGCGCTGTTGACAACGACGGAAAACCCGTCTATAACGACGTTATAAACGGTGCGTTCATTGATTGGGACGGCAAGTATCACGATGAGCAAACAGACGGCGCGTACGATACGGAAAATGAAATTGATGTTTTGATGATGAAGGGAATCGTGCCTGTGTTCGTTTCCTGCAAAAACGGCAATATTACTGCGGAGGAGTTATATAAACTGAACACCGTAGCTCATCGCTTTGGCGGGAAATATGCGAAAAAAGTCATTGTTGCAACCTCTATAAACGATTTAGGGGAAACGGGCAGATATTTAAAACAGAGAATGAGTGATATGAATATCAGGCTCATTGATAACCTTCAGCACCTTAATGATGATGAAATTATAACAAAAATCAAGAGTTTTTGGAGTAATTAAGTAAGCAAATTTTCAGGATAGTAATATGAAATCTTTTAAAAGCGCGCCTTTGATTTTTCTCTGTTGACGAAGTTGATGCTATCGCAAAAGAAAGAACAAAAAGCAATATTTTTAAAGTAAAAAGACCGAAAATTCGGTCTTTTTTTATATTGTAAATTGCATAGAGGTGTGATATAATAAAAATACAAAGTTGTTCGAGGTGTTTTATGGCATATTCTATTGAAAAACGTGAATTTAATAATTCAAAATGGATTTTTGCAAATGACGAATTTCTTAAAAAAAGTGAAAATATTGAAAATATTGAGGGCGCAATGTGGATATGGCCTACGATGTATTCACGTGCGTATTTGAGAAAATCCTTTGACGTAAGCGACGTAAAGGAAACTTTTGCGCGCTTTATCTGCGATAACGTTTTCGATTTATTTATAAACGGCAAACCAGTTTCCCTTAACAAAAAGAAATTTTCAGGTAACGTTACTGCCTTTTTACAAGAGGGCAAAAACACGATAAATATTCGCGCTTATCAGACGGGTGACGATAGGTTTTTTACCTCTGCTATCGCGGGTGTTATTGAAAATGCACATATGCGCATAACTACAGATAATAGTTGGGACAGTTATGTTCCTGTATCGTTTTGGCAAAATGACGAGCCTGAGGATTGGATGACTCACGCAGGATTGCACAATAATATGGTGCTTGCGTGCCCCATACACCCAAGGCTTTATAAGCGTTCACTTTATTTCCGTCGCACTTTTACGGCAGAAAAACCTGTTGAAAAAGCGGTGCTTTACGTTACTTGTCAGGGCGCAGGGGAGTTTTATATAAATTCAATGCGCACCGACGAGGAATTTCTTTCCGACGGCATTTGTCAGAAATATAAGGAATACCGTTTTGTTGACGTAACCAATCTTATTAAAAACGGCGAAAACGTTATCGGTGCAATAAGCGGTAACGGTTGGCTTAACAGCGAATCACATTCCAGTGTGTATATGAATAAAAATATGATGCTTGCCGAACTTTTTATCACCTACGTTGACGGCACGGAGGGTGTTATCGGCACAGACGGTTTGTGGAAATGCTATTTTTCGCCTTTGACGGATAACGATTTGCAGTACGGTGAAAGATACGATGCCCGCCTTGAAATCAAGGATTGGTGCAGTGCAACTTATGATGACAGTTCTTGGGCAAAGGTGGAAACAGGCGGCAGTGATATTGAAATCCGCGAATTTGTTTTAAGAAATTATCCGCCCATTTACGTTATGCGTAAACTTGAACCGCAGAAAATTCTTGTGCGCGATACCCGCGTAATCTATGATTTTGGCGAAAACTGCGGCGGCAGATATTCGATTTTGTTAAACAATACCTTTGAGGGTCAGGAAATTAAAATCAGTTTTTGTGAACGTCTTGATGAATACGGTGAGTTTGTCGTTGGTCCGTACACTCCTGTGTTTTTCAATCGCGATGCCATTTATGACGGCAAGGCACTTGGCTGTATGCGAAATTTCGATTTTTATACCTGCAAAGGCGCAAAGGAAGAATATTATGAGCCTCGCTTTACCTTTTCAGGTTTCAGGTACATTTGCGTTGAGGGCATAAAGGATAAAAATCAGGTTACTGAAATTAATATGCACGTTATGCACAACGCGTTGAAACGCACGGGCATTGTAAAAAGCAGGTACGGTTTTATCAACGATTTATACGATGCTACTTTAAGAACGTGGAACAGTAATATTATGAACGGTCCTATGGATTGCCCAACGCGAGAAAAGAATTTCTGGACGGGCGATGCGCATATTTTCTGCGCAACCGCCAATTATCTTGAGGATTGTGATGATTTCCTTGCCCGCTGGAGTGATGGCGGAAGAAAAATGTGTGCCCAGGTTTACGGCTGGGGCGACGAAAGGTACATTATTCCGTGGACTTTGTATCAATTCTACCGCGATAAAGGTATTCTTGAAGTTTGTTATAAGGATATTTTGGAATTTGCCCGCAACAGATGCGACCAGACTTATCATCACTTGCCAAAACCGTCGGATGCAGGATTCTCTGATTGGCTTGCGCCTGACGGACTAGTTCTTGACAAGCACTTTTTTGCAAGTTGTTTCTATTGCTATATGCTTAAAATCGTTGCGCAGATTGCCGAAGTTTTAGGCGATTACAAGACAAGTGACGAGTTTGCAAAACTTTGGGATCAGGCAGTTTATGCTTTTAATAAGCAATTTTTTGATTATCAGATTGACGATTACAAACCGCGGTTGCAGTCATCAAAGGTGCTTCCGCTGGCATTTGGTCTTGTGCCTGTGCATCGCGAAAGGCTTCTTGTAAAAAAATTAAACGAGGAAATTCTTAAAACGGGGCATCTTACGACGGGCTTCGTTGCCACAAGATACGTCCTTGGCATTTTGTGCGATTTCGGTTACAAGGATACCGCCTTTATGCTTCTTGACCGCGACAAATATCCGTCATGGAAAAATATGCTTAAGGGTCTTAATTCAATGCCTGAAACGTGGGTAGGTTTATACGATAAGGCAGACGAAAACAGTATAAGTATGAACCACTTTACTCTTGGCACCGTTACAGGTTGGCTCTTTGAGTATCTTGGCGGAATACGCTACCGCGAATCAACACCGGGCTTTTCGCACATTGTGCTTCGTCCCACGTTTATTAAGGAAATCGGCTCGTTTGATGCCGAGTATAAATCGGCTTACGGCTTTATTACTACCCATTGGCACTTTGAGGGTAACAGTGTTATATTTAAGTTTTATGCCGAAAGAAACGTTACATTGATTCTGCCTGACGGCACAGTTGCTTCTTATCCCGAAGGCGAGCATACGGTAATCACTTCGGCTTAAGCAAAAAAATGAGAAAATTTGAAACCTGAAATAATGAGTCCGACGTTTTGTTGGACTCATTGCTTTTTGCTGGTTTAATGCCTATAAGACTAAAGGCGGTTTTTCGTCGCTTAACCGAGAAATTGTTTTTTTAGAAAATCTGAAAAATAAAAATCCCCAACGTTTTGTTGAGGATTTTTGGTTACTGCTCTAAATTAAGCTTCTTCTAATTTTGCGCCACAGTTGGGGCAAACGAGCTCTTCTTCGTCAAATTCGCCTGAAAAGGAGATAGTTTCCTTACATTCAGGGCAAACGTACTCGTCATACTCAAACTCGTCATCGCAATCACAGCAACATTCGCAATCGCAGTCACAATCATCATCAAAATCGCAGCAGCAATCGCAGTCACAATCTTCATCGCAATCGCAGCAGCAATCGCAATCACATTCGTCGTCGTAGATATATTCTTCAAGCTCTAAAAGGTCGTCGTCCAATTCTTCAACGTATTCGCCAAGTGATTCAAGTTCATCATTAGCGTCGTCAAGCTCATCAGAAATATCTTCAAGCACGTCGATAATAGCAAGTAAAAGCTTGCCTTCTTTAGTGTCATTTGAAATCTCAAGACCTTCTGCAAGACCCTTAAGATATTCAACTCTGTTTTCTACTGACATAGTAAACCTCCGAATAATAAATTATACGCGGTCCATATACTCGCCGGTACGGGTATCAATTCTGATACGGTCGCCAACGTTAACGAAAAGGGGAACTGCTACCTTGTAGCCGGTTTCAATAGTAGCCTGCTTGGTAACGTTTGTTGCTGTATCGCCCTTAACACCGGGTTCAGCATCAATAATTTCAAACTCAACAAAGTTGGGGGGTTCAACTGAGAAAGCTGCGCCCTTGTAGAATTTGATTGTTACTTCAAGGTTGTCCTTAAGATAAGGAAGTGCTGAATCAACTGATTCCTTATCAAGAGCAATCTGCTCATAAGTTTCGTTGTCCATAAAGTAATAAAGACCTTCGTCGTTGTAAAGATACTGCATTTCCTTGCGCTCAATGTGTGCTAAAGGATACTTTTCGTTGGGGTTGAAGGTACGTTCAAGCACCTGACCTGTCATAACGTTCTTAATCTTTGTGCGAACGAAAGCGGCACCTTTACCGGGCTTAACGTGTAAGAAGTCAACGATAATATAAACGTTGCCGTCAATTTCTACTGTAATGCCCTTTCTGAATTCACCTGCTGTAATCATTTTGAGTTTCCTCCTAAATTATTATTATAATTTTATTAGTTTTTTATCCGAACCGGTTAAATTTTTATAACCGTCTCGGGTAATTGCGTACATATTTTCGATTCTTACACCGCAGAAGCCTTCAATATAAATGCCCGGCTCAACGGTAACGATATCGCCAACCTTTAAAATATCGGTTGATTTTTGGCTTAAACGGGGTGATTCGTGAATTTCAATACCAACACCGTGACCTAATGAATGGGAAAAATATTGACCGTAACCTGCGTTTTCAATAACGTCCCTTGCCGCTTTATCGGCATCAAAGCCTGAAATGCCTGCTTTTAAAGCATCTCTGCCTGCGTTATGGGCATCTAAAACGGTGTTGTATATTTTTTCCATTTCTTCAGAAATTTCGCCAACGGCTATTGTGCGGGTCATATCTGAATCGTAATTACCTAATCTTGCACCAAAATCAAGAGTAACAAACTCGCCTTTTTCAATTTTCTTATCGCTTGGAACTGCGTGGGGCTTTGCACCGTTTGCGCCTGAAGCGATAATAGTTTCAAAAGCGATGCCGTCGGCACCAAAGGAAAACATAAGGTATTCTAACTTTGCCCTTACTTCCTTTTCGGTAACACCGGGCTTAATGAAATTTAAAATTTCGTTAAATGCTTTGTCGGTAATATTCTGTGCCTTTTGAATTTTATCAATTTCCGCTTCTGTTTTTGAAGCGCGAAGTGAAGTGAAAAAGCCTTTTGTTTCAGTTAAGGTAAAGCCTGCTTCAGTTAACTTTATATAGTCCGAAGCCGTTAAAAAATCTTCCTCAATACCCAAAGCCGTAATGCCCTGCTTTTTAGCCTCGTCAATAATGCCGTCAATGTAGCCTGAAACAATATTGACTTTGCAGTTTGCTTCCTTTGAAGCTACTGTGTAGCGACTATCGGTTTCAAGATCCGTTTCCATTGCTAAATGCACGAGGGCGACTACGCAATAAAAACCTGTAAGATAGAAAATATCTGCAGGATTTGATATTACTGAGCCCTGAAGGTCAGGAAATTTTTTTATAAAAGTATTAAACAAAATCTATCACCTTATAATATAATATCACATTTTTGAAAATTTGTATATAAAAAAGTTAATTTTTAAATAAAAATCTCCATACAAGTTTTTCGCGACTGCGGTTAAAGACTTTTGTGCACCACCATTCGCGGTTTTCTAACGGCACGGTCAACACGCATTTTGCCTTTATTGAGTTTGCAAGCTGAACGTCGGTAAATAACTGGTCGCCTACGAAAAGCACGTTTTCGGGGTTAACTTCAAGTTTTTTAAGCAACGTTCTGGTTGGTCTGATAAAGGGTTTTTTTGCGTTTTTATATACGGGGATATCAAGTTTTCTGCCGATACTGTCTGCATTTTCACCCTTTGAATTTGTCAAAAGAGCAACGGTTATACCGCTGTTTTTTACTGCTTCCACCCAAGGATAAAATTTTTCGGGCACCGCGTCTGAATGCCAGGGGGCAAGGGTGTTATCCATATCAAGAAAAACAAGCTGAATGTTATTTTCAGCAAGTTTTTCTAATGGAATATCGCTTAAACAATTATACCGCAGAGTTGGAATAAGTCCCATTATTTTGCACCTAATGAGTTAAGACGCTCGGTAACCTTGTTAAGCATATCGGTGTATTTTTCCAATTTTGCCTTTTCTTCATCAACAAGCTTCTGCGGAGCCTTTGCAATAAAGCCCTGATTGTTAAGTTTGCCCTCTGCACGCTTGATTTCGCTTTCGATGGTAGCCTTTTCCTTTGTAAGACGGTCAAGTTCCTTTTCAATATCAACAAGCTCGCCCATGGGAATGTAGCACTGTGCATCACCTGTTACGATGGAAGCAAAGTTGTCCTCATCTGCAGGCTTTTCAGCAATAAATTCAACCTTTGTGCAGGAAGCAAGTTTTTCAATATACGCGCTTGAAGATGCCATATCAAGCTTTGTTAAAATAAGAAGCTCGGTTTTCTTATTCTGGGGCACGTTCATTTCGGTGCGAATGTTTCTTACGCTCTTGATAATTTCAACAACGGCTTCAAAGGAAGTTTCCAAAATATCAATTTCCTTTTCGGGCCAGTTTGATACCATAATGCTTTCGCCTGCGTTGGGAAGAGAAGTCCAGATTTCTTCAGTAATAAAGGGCATAAGGGGATGAAGAAGTTTTAACGTGTTTGAAAGCACGTAGTTTAAAACTGTGCAGGCGGTAAGTTTTGCCTGCTCGTCATCACCGTAAAGGCGGGGCTTGGTAAGTTCGATATACCAGTCACAGTATTCTGACCAGATGAAATCGTAAAGACTCTGTGCGGCAATACCTAATTCATAGTTTTCAAAGCTCTTTGTAACGCTTTCAAGAAGAGCGTTGTATTTTGCTAAAATCCACTTATCGCTTTCGTCAAGAGTAAGTGAAGTAATTTCAGGTAAGTCAAGGTTGTCAACGTTCATTTTTACGAAACGTGAAGCGTTCCAGATTTTGTTTGCAAAGTTGCGGTATGCTTCAACCTTTTCCCAATAAAAACGCATATCGTTTCCGGGAGAGTTACCTGCCGCCAATGAGAAGCGCAGAGCGTCTGCACCGTATTTGTCAATAACCTCAAGAGGATCAACACCGTTGCCAAGACTCTTTGACATCTTTCTGCCTAATGAGTCGCGGACAATGCCGTGAATAAGAACGGTCTTAAAGGGTACTTCGCCCATCTGCTCAATGCCTGAAAACATCATTCTTGCAACCCAGAAGAAAATAATATCGTAGCCTGTAATCAAAACGTTGGTGGGGTAGTAATATTCAAGTTCCTCGGTTTTTTCGGGCCAGCCAAGTGTTGAGAATGGCCAGAGTGCTGAAGAGAACCAGGTATCTAAACCGTCCTCATCCTGATTAAATACGGTATGACCGCACTTTGTACATTTTGTGGGCATTTCCTTTGCAACGTGGGTTTCACCGCACTTTTCGCAGTAATATGCGGGGATTCTTTGACCCCACCAAAGCTGACGGGAAACACACCAGTCGCGGATATTTTCAAGCCAGTTGTAATAGATTTTTGAAAATCTTTCAGGCACGAAGGAAGTTTCACCATTTCTTACTGCATCAAGGGCAGGCTTTGCAAGACTTTCCATTTTAACGAACCATTGCTTTGAAATGATAGGTTCAACTGCGCTGTGGCAACGGTAGCAGGTGCCAACGTTGTGGGTGTAATCTTCAGTTTTAATTAATGCGCCACATTCGGTAAGTTTTTCAACAACGGCTTTACGGGCATCTTCACGGGAAAGACCTGCGAAAATACCACCGTCCTCGTTAATTGTGCCGTCATCGTTCATAACGCGGATAACGGGCAGGTTGTGGCGAAGTGAAACTTCAAAGTCGTTGGGGTCGTGGGCAGGAGTAATTTTAACTGCACCGCTACCAAAATCCATTTCAACGTACTTGTCGGCAACGATGGGAATTTCCCTGTTCATTAAAGGAAGAACAACTGTTTTGCCTACTAAATGGGTGTAGCGTTTGTCGTCGGGGTGAACTGCAACGGCAGTATCGCCCATATATGTTTCAGGACGCGTTGTTGCAACGGTAATTGAATCTTTACCGTCGGGAGTGTAATAGCGCATATGCCAAAGATGTGATGCCTGCTCCTCATACTCAACCTCTGCATCTGAAAGGGCAGTTTTACATTCGGGACACCAGTTGATAATTCTTGAGCCGTGGTAAATAAGACCCTTTTCGTAAAGCTTTACGAAAACTTCCGTAACAGCCTTTGAGCAACCTTCGTCCATAGTGAAACGCTCTCTGTCCCAATCGCAAGAGGAGCCTAATTTCTTTAACTGTTCAACGATTCTGCCACCGTACTGCTTTTTCCAGTCCCAAGCGCGCTCAAGGAATTTTTCTCTGCCTAAATCTTCTTTTTTAAGACCTTCCTTTGCCATTGCGTCAACGATTTTAACTTCCGTTGCGATGCTTGCATGGTCGGTGCCGGGAAGCCACAGGGCAGAGTATCCCTGCATACGCTTGAAACGAATGATAGCATCCTGCATCATATTGTCTAAAGCGTGGCCCATATGTAACTGACCTGTAATGTTGGGCGGGGGCATTACTATTGAAAATGGCTTTTTGTTTTTATCGGGCACGGCATGGAAATAGCCTTTTTCCAGCCAATGCTTGTAAAGTCTGTCCTCAACTTGTTTGGGATCATACTGTTTTGCAATTTCTTTCATAAAAATTCTCCTTAAAAAAATAAACGTCCTTCAAAACAAAAGGACGTAATAAACGCGGTACCACCTTAATTCCGAAAAATTCGGCACTTTGCGGGTTATAACGGACACCTTACCGTTTGCGCTACTAAAGTTCACGCAAAGCACTCCAAAGCTACCTTCCAAAAAACTGCAACGCGTTTTTTCAGCCACAGAAACGCTCTCTTTAAGATGCAGGATTTTTTGTACTCCTCTTTTTCACAGCGCAGAATATTCAATACGGTGCTATTATACTATATTATATATATTTTTGCAACTGTTTTTTAGAATTGAAAAAAGGACTCTGTTTTTTTTAGAGTCCTTTCAAAAGGTTATTTCTTTGCTTTGGGTTTTCTGATACGGTTAAGCTGTTTGTTCATTTTTAAAAGCTCTTCCTTGGTAAAGGAAATATTAACCATACCAATCATACTTGTAAGTCTTAAAACGGTGAAACCGCCCATCATCTGCATAAGACCTCCGTCAGCCTTAAGGTCAATATCGAAACCACCCGATTTCTTGCCTTCTTTTTTGCCTTTTTTGTTGGCATCCATCTTTTTCTTGATTTTGAGACCAACGGAAAGGAACCACATTTTACCTAAAAACGAAGCCATAATATCGGAAATCTTATCGTTTAAGGAGAAGCGTCCATCAGGTGCGTCAATATCAAACCAGTTAAGAACTGCGCCTTTTTCAACAAGCACGTAGTCCATATTTCTTTCTTCTACCTTGCGGATAATACCTTCGTCGGTAAATTCGCCTGCACGGGCAACGATTTTGCTTTCACCTTCGTTTTTAACTTCAAAATAGAAGAAATGGTCTTCTGCCGTCTTTTTGCCGATGCTTTCACCGTTTACGAAAAGCTCAACTTCAGGAAGGTTAGAATATACGGTAACTTTTGTAACGTCTTCAACGCGGTCGATATATCTTTTACCGCAAAGATGTACGAACGGGTCGGAGAAAAGCCATGCTTTATATGCGTAGAAGGCATCCTTTTTATACTTACGATCAAAGGTCATAAGTCCCTTGTGATTTTGACCGTTTTCGCCGCCCTCGTTACGAGCATCTGCACCAAAGTCAAACATATTCCAAACGTGAG
>JAZROC010000339.1:0-13722 GCA_045648525.1 Clostridia bacterium | reverse complement strand
ATGGCTACGATCCGACTTCGCGCTTTTTGTGATATTTCTTATGATGATGGCACAACGTGGCAAAAAAGTGATTTAATAATTTCTGAAGATGATTGTGCAGAAAAGGATAAAGGTATTATTCAGCCAACTCTCTGGCAAGATGACAAAGGTGTGCACATGCTTTTAAGAAGCAGTTACGGCTTTATTTATAAAAGTGATTCCCTTGATAACGGCAAAACTTGGTCAAAGGCATATAAAACGGAGCTTTTAAATAATAACAGCGGTATAGACCTTGTTAAATTAAATGATGGCAGATTAGTTCTTGTATGTAATCCTATAGGCGAAAACTTTGGTGCAAGGACGCCTTTAAGCCTGTACATTTCTTCCGATGGCGAAACTTGGAAGGAATTAATGAAACTTGAATGGAAAGATGGCGAAAAGTGGAGTACTGGTGAGTTTTCATATCCTGCGATAATTTCCGACGATAACAAAGTCTATATTACCTATACGTATCAAAGGAAAAATATAGCTTTCTGGGAAATCGAATTTTCGGAGAATTAACCAACCAAAAAAGTATAACACCTTACAAAATGTGTGTAAGGTGTTTTTTATAAATTACGGTTATTTACATCTGTAACGGCTAAAATAAATTAACTCATTTTTCTGTTTTTTTCTTGACATCATTTTCAGTAGTGGTATAATTATATAGTTAGTCAAAGCATAAGGCTTTGGCTATGAAAGGAAGAAAAAATGAAGAATTTTTATTTAGTACCCGAATTGTTTAAGTCGCTTAAAAATTATTCAAAAAAGCAGTTTGTTAACGATATTATTGCAGGTATTATAGTTGCTATAATCGCATTACCTCTTTCAATCGCTTTGGCACTTGCTTCAGGTGTTGAACCTCAATGTGGTGTATATACCGCCATTGCCGCAGGCTTTATCGTTTCATTTTTAGGCGGAAGCACCGTGCAAATTGCAGGTCCTACAGCCGCCTTTGCAACAATTGTTGCAGGTGTTGTTGCCGCAAACGGAATGGACGGGCTTTTTATTGCAACTGTAATTGCAGGTATATTGCTTGTGCTTATGGGTGTTTTTAAACTTGGCACATTTATAAAATATATGCCCCATACAATAACCGTAGGTTTTACAGGCGGTATTGCGGTAACTATACTTTTAGGGCAGATTAAGGATTTTCTTGGCATCACTTATACAAATGGCATTAAACCTATTGAAACCTTTGAAAAGGTCAGTGCCAATATTGAACACATATCAACAACAAGTTTTTGGGCGATTCTTATCGGCGCAATAAGTCTTTTAATTTTAATTGTTTATCCTAAATTTGAAAAAAAGCTTCCGCCTTCTTTAATTGCGGTGGTTGTCAGTGCATTGCTCGTTAATTTTATACCTGCATTAAATGAAGGAGTATATACAATAGGTGACCTTTATACTATACCTGAAGGACTTCCGTCAGTTAACTTTGCAGGCATTGATTTTTCAAAAACTCTTACAGTTTTGCCTGATGCAATAACGATAGCAATTCTTGCGGCAGTTGAATCCCTTTTATCCTGCGTTGTTGCCGATGGTATGGTTAACGGCAAGCATAATCCTAATATGGAGCTTGTTGCGCAGGGCTTTGGCAATATCGGCTCGGTTTTCTTTGGCGGAATCCCCGCAACAGGTGCAATTGCAAGAACTTCAGCTAATGCCAAAAACGGTGGCAGAACACCAATAGCAGGTATGGTTCACGCAGTTATTTTATTGCTTGTGTTGTTATTCCTTATGCCTTATGCATCGCTTATACCTATGCCTACCATTGCCGCAATTTTATTTATGGTTGCTTATAATATGAGTGAGTGGAAAAAGTTCGTTGAAATCTTTAAATTAAAGAATGTTTCAAATATTCTCGTTCTCGTTCTTACTTTTGCATTAACTGTTATATTCGACCTTGTTGTTGCCATAGTTGCAGGCATTATCTTACATATCGTACTTGTTTTAATTAAGAAGTTTGTGGTGAAGAAATGAAAACTGAAATTTTAACGTATCTTGAAAATTCATTCAATGAAACGATTGAATTAATCGAAACTCTCTGCGCCATTCCCGCACCGTCAGGCAAGGAAGAAAAGCGCGCTGAATTTATTAAAAACTGGCTTCAAGAAAACGGGGCAGAGGGCGTTTATATTGACGATGCCTTAAACGTTTTATATCCCGTTAATTGTGAGAGTGATGACGTTGTTCTTTTCCTTGCCCATACAGATACTGTCTTTCCTGACCTTGAGCCAATGCCTTTTAAAAAAGACGAAAAGTATCTTTATTCACCGGGTGTAGGTGATGATACCACGTCACTTGCCATTATGCTTATGGTTGCGAAATACGTAGCAAAAAATAAGTTAAAAGTCAAAAAAGGCATCCTTTTTGCCGCTAACTCCTGCGAAGAGGGATTAGGCAACCTTAAAGGCATTAAGGAAATAATGAAAAATTATAAAAACATTAAAGAAGTTTATTCTTTGGACCATCAGTACGATTCAATGTACAATAACTGTGTCGGCTCTGAACGTTTTGAAATTATAGTTGAAACTGAGGGCGGACATTCATATACAGCCTTTGGCAACAAAAACGCAATATATATTTTATCTGAAATTATTTGCGAGCTTTATAAATGCACTATACCTGAAACTGCCGAAAGTAAAACAACTTTCAACGTAGGCATAATTTCAGGCGGCACAAGCATTAATACCATTGCACAAAAGGCTTCTGTGTTATATGAATTCCGTTCAGAAAACGAAAAATGCCTTAAAGAAATGGAAGATTTCTTTAATAATACCATTGATAAATTTAAGAATGTGGCAAAAATAACCGTTGAAACAATAGGTATCCGTCCTTGCGCAGGTGAAGTTGACAAAATAAAACTTCAGGAAATGACAGAAAAGGTACAAAAAATCTGCCAAAAGCATTCAGGCTTTTCCTCTTGTCCTGCAAAAGCGGGCTCAACAGATTGTAATATTCCATTATCAATGGGTATTCCTGCCGTTACTTTGGGCGTTTATATGGGCGCAAAAAGTCACACAAGGGAAGAATACGTTGAAATTGAAAGTATTCCTGTCGGTCTAAAAATTGCCGCAGAACTTATTTTAGAATATTTGGAGGTATAATATGAAGATAGAAATGCACACACATTGCAGACCGGCAAGCCATTGTGCACACCATCAGCCTGAAGAATTTCCTAAAATGTTAAAGGATGCAGGTATTGACGGATGCGTTCTTACAAACCATTGCTATTTGGCTCATATGAAAAATTTAAGTGATGATTTTAAAGAGCAGGCAAAAATATACGTTGACGTTTTTGAAAGAGCGAAAAAAGCAGGCGAAGAAATAGGTTTTAAGGTGTTCTTTGGTTGCGAGCTTAAACTTGTAAAAGAGCCTAATATGCCTGAGTTTTTGCTTTATGGCTTAAAGATCGAGGATTTTTTAGATACATACCCTTTATACTATGAAAATCAGAAGACTATATTTGATTTCTGTAACGAAAAAGATATATTGATGATTCAGGCGCATCCGTTTAGAAGTGAGCAAGGATATGCACCTGCAGATATGCGCTATGTACACGGTATAGAAGTGTATAATCCCCATCCTTCATTTGACCCTAAGGTAGATGAGGCGTTAAAACTTGCAGAGGAAAACGGTCTTATAAAAACTGCAGGAAGCGATTTTCACGTTGTCTCGCAGGCGGGAAATGCGGCAATGATTTTTCCTGATGATGTTACCGATCAGTTTATGATACGCGATTATCTTAAAAGCGGTAATATAAAAATTTGTTCAAAAGATAAAAAATATTTTAATTGATTAAAATATTTTATATTTCCATATTTTATTTGAAAGAAGGAATTTTTTGTGATACGAATTGGTATTGTTGGTTACGGTAATTTAGGTAAAGGTGTTGAATGTGCCATAAAGCAGAATGATGATATGTCTCTTTACGGTGTGTTTTCAAGGCGCGACCCTGCAAACTTAAAAACTTTAACGGGTGTACCTGCATATAAAATTGATGATATTTTAAACCATAAGGATAATCTTGATGTTTTGATTCTCTGCGGAGGAAGCGCAACTGACCTTCCCGTGCAGACACCTGAACTCGCCAAAAACTTTTGTGTAATTGATAGTTTTGACACTCATGCAAAAATTCCCGAGCATTTTGCAAACGTTGATAAATGCGCAAAAGAGGGCAACAACGTTGCAATGATTTCTTGCGGTTGGGATCCCGGAATGTTCTCATTAAACCGCCTTTTTGCTGAATGTATTCTTCCTGAAGGCGAAACGTACACTTTCTGGGGCAAAGGCGTATCACAAGGTCACTCCGATGCAATAAGAAGAATTGCAGGTGTAAAAGATGCCCGTCAATATACTATTCCCGTTGAAAGTGCTCTTGAAAGAGTAAGAAAAGGCGAAAATCCTCAATTAACAACAAGAGATAAGCATATAAGAGAATGTTTTGTTGTGGCTGAAGAAGGTGCCGACTTAAAGAAAATTGAAAATGAAATCGTTACAATGCCCAACTATTTTGCTGATTACGATACAATCGTGCACTTTATTTCAATGGAAGAATTACAGCGCGACCATTCAGGCATACCGCACGGTGGAAACGTTATCCGTTCAGGTAAAACGGGTCTTAATAAGGAAAATACTCACGTTGTTGAATATAAAATTAACCTTGATTCTAATCCTGAATTTACCTCTTCCGTAATCGTTGCCTATGCCCGCGCAATTTATAAAATGAAAAATGAAGGTATGAAAGGTTGCAAAACTGTTTTTGACGTTGCACCTAAATATCTTTCAAAAGAAAGTGATGAAGATTTAAGAAAGAGATTGCTTTAAGCAATCTTTTTCTATTTATAAAAGATTGATTTAATACAAAAATTATGATAAAATATAAAAAAATATTAGGAGAAAAGTTATGTGTAATATAGCAGGCTATATAGGTTCCAAAAAAGCAACACCTATATTATTTGAAATGATTAAAAAGCAAGAGGGCTATGCAGGCGGATATTATGCAGGCATTGCCACAATAAATAATAACAAAATCTATTCACACAAGCTTACAGGCAGTATTGATATGCTTGAAAACACCTTCGCCAAGGATTTTGAAGGCAATATCGGTGTAATTCATACCCGTTCCAATGCAGGCGGAGGGGATGAATGGGCACATCCCTTTTTGGGCACAAAAAATGGGGAAGTGATAACTGCTTACGTTGCCGTTGGCTGTAACGGTTATTTTTCTTCCAGACGTGAAGAATTTAATCAAATCCCCAAAAACTTATATAATGAAGGCTATACTATGCTTTCTGCCACAAAGGAAGTTGAAAGCGACCTTTATCCTTCAATGCCTGATGGTGCAAAGGTTCATATGAGCGACGTTATGTGCAACCTTATTTTTAAAAACATCTGTGATGGCAATTCTTCCGATATTGCTATGGCAAAGGCATTTTGTCAGATGCCCGCAGAAATTATCGGTCTTAATTTACATAAAGACGAAGACGACCGCATTGCTTGGGCAAAAATCAGTGATGCAATTTTTATAAGCTTCGCGCCACACGGTGTTTATATTGCTTCTTCCCCCGAAGCATTTCCTTGCGATGCAGGTCAGGTACATATGCTTCCGCCAAATTCTTCAGGTTATATATATAAGGATCACTATACAGTTATTCCCTTTGAAGAAAATCCCTGCAAGGTGCGCGAGCTTGATGCAGGTTTTATGAAAGAAAACTATGACCGAATCTATAATTTGTTAAAGGAAGAAAGTGCTTACTATCCTTTGTGGGATACCATTAAACCTGAATTTCGCGGTGCCGACGTTTATCAGGTAAGTTCAATTTTAAATACCGTTATCGAAGCATTAAAAAAGGAAAATAAGATTGAAATGCGTGTAATTGAAGTCGACGGTGCCAAAGAGGGAATTAAGGCAAAACAATGTATGTTTAAAGCAAAATAAAAAAATGCGGTATTGACTTTTACAATATCTGTGTGTTAGAATATAATACACAGATATTTTTTTATTTAAGGAATGATTATATGAAAATTCTTGTTTGTATTAAGCAAGTGCCAGGTTCAAATAACGTTGAGGTTGACCCTATAACAGGTGTTTTAAAACGTAACGGAGTTCAGAGTAAAATGAATCCCTACGACCTTTATGCTATTGAAACGGCACTTTCTCTTTGCGAAAAATTCGGTGGCGAAGTTGAAACTATAACTATGGGACCACCGCAGGCAAAGGAAATTATAATTGAA
Source organism: Clostridia bacterium (assembly GCA_045648525.1). Lineage (GTDB taxonomy): Bacteria > Bacillota > Clostridia > Christensenellales > QALW01 > UMGS1322. The sequence continues at coordinate 7,464 of JAZROC010000339.1, read as the reverse complement.
GCCATTTGTATGGGGGCAAAGGGCGGTACGGTGTTATCCGACCGCAAGTTTGCAGGTGCAGACGTTTTAGCAACTGCATACACACTTTCCCAAGGCATAAAAAAGGCAGGAGAGTTTGATATTATCATCTGCGGCAAACAGACAACTGACGGTGATACTGCACAGGTCGGTGCCGAGGTTGCCGAATATTTAGGCTTGCCAAACGTTTCGAACGTACTTTCTGTTTATGACGTAAAGGATAATAAAGCTTATTTGACGGCATCATTAGATAATAAAACCGTTGATTTATCGGTAAAAATGCCCTGCGTAATTTCAGTTGACGGTGATATTAATTCGCCCCGCTTGCCTTCATATAAAATCAAGCAAACTGTTACCGATGATTTAGTTAAGTTTTTAAGCTTTGATGATTTTTCTGATAAAAATGAAAACAACTATGGCTTAAAAGGCTCTGCAACACAGGTTGAAAGAATATTCCCACCTGAAAAAAATGAAGATAAACAGATGCTTGAAGGCGATAGCATTGTTCAGACGGAACAACTGTTTAAAATTATCAGTGATAAAAAAATTATTTAAGGGGGGCATTAAAATGGGTAAATTAGTTATAAAGAACGAACTTGTTACTAAAGAAAAAGCTGAAAATCTCATAAAAATATGTCCTTTTAATGCAATTTCCTATGAAGATGACAAACTCGATATTTCTTCTGCCTGCAAAATGTGTAAGCTTTGCGTTAAAAAAGGCGAAGGCGTTGATGAGTATGTTGAAGAAGAAACAAAAACGGTTGATAAAAGCAACTGGACGGGCATATGTGTTTACGTTGACCACGAAGGCGAAAATATTCACCGCGTTACCTATGAACTTTTAGGCAAAGCCAACGAGATGAAAAAAGTTACAGGTCACCCTGTTTATGCCCTTGTTATCGGCTATAAGATGGGGGATAGCATCGAAAAACTCCTTCATTATGGTGTTGACAAAGTTTTTGTTTATGATTATGAAGAATTAAATGATTTCAGAATTGAGCCTTACACCTCCGCTTTTTATGATTTTATTCAAAAGGTAAAACCGTCAAGCGTAATGTTAGGCGCAACAAATTTAGGCAGACAGCTTGCCCCGCGAATTGCCGCAAGGTGTAAAGCAGGTTTAACAGCAGATTGCACAGTTTTGCAAATGAAAGAGAATACTGATTTAGTGCAGATTCGCCCTGCCTTTGGCGGTAATATTATGGCGCAGATTATTTCAACAAACACACGTCCTCAATTCTGCACGGTAAGATATAAGGTATTTTCAGAGCCAAAACCCACTGAAAAACCATCAGGCGAAATTGTAAAAATGACTATTGAGGGTGCGAAACTTCAATCTGATATCACCGTTATTTCAACTGTTGATAAGCCGAAAGATATTGATATTTCCGAAGCCGACGTTATTGTTGCAGTTGGTCGTGGTGCCCAAAGTGAAAATATGCGCACATATGCAAATGAGCTTGCAAAGCTTTTAGGCGGAGTTGTTGCCTGCACTCGTCCGCTTGCTGAAGCCAACATTTTTGATGCAAAGCATCAGATTGGTCTTTCGGGCAGAACAGTAAAGCCGAAATTTATAATTTGCCTTGGTATTTCGGGCGCAGTTCAATTTGCCGCAGGAATGAAATCATCAGATTGCATCGTTGCAATAAACAGCGATAAAAATGCAAGTATATTTAACGTTGCCCATTATGGCATAGTTGGCGACGTAAATGAAATAGTGCCAATGCTTATCCAAAAAATCAAGGAGAATGCCAATGTATAATAAAATTAATGAAAACGATATTTTGGAATTAAATAAAATAGCAAAGGTTTACGTGGGCGATGAAATCAATGCTGACTATGCCCATGATGAACTTGGCGGCATTGAAAAAATGCCTGACGTTCTTATCCGCGTTAATTCAACTGAAGAAGTTTCAAAAATTATGAAATATGCCTATGAAAGAACAATTCCGGTAACTGTCCGTGGCAGCGGTACGGGACTTGTGGGCGCGGCAGTTGCCGTAGAGGGCGGAATTTTATTAGAAACAACGCAGATGAATAAAATTTTGGAGCTTGATAAAGAAACTCTTACCGTAACTGTGCAACCGGGTGTGCTTTTAATGGAACTTGCCGCTTTCTGTGAAGAAAATGATTTTCTCTATCCGCCTGATCCGGGCGAAAAATCAGCAACCATCGGTGGTAATATTTCAACAAACGCAGGCGGTATGCGCGCAGTTAAATATGGTGTAACCCGCGATTATGTACGCCAGTTAACCTGTGTTATGCCTAATGGTGAAATTATGGTTTTAGGCGGCAAGGTTGCCAAAAACAGTTCAGGCTATAGTTTAAAAGACCTTGTAATCGGCTCTGAAGGCACTTTGTGCGTTATTACCGAAGCCGTTTTAAAACTTGTGCCCCTGCCCAAAATTTCAGTAAGCCTGCTTGTACCTTTTAAGGATATGAAAAGTGCTATTGAAGCAGTGCCACATATAATCCGTTCAAAAGTTATACCTACTGCCATTGAATATATGTCAAGGGATACCATTCTTTTCTCTGAAAATTATTTAGGAAAAAAGTTCCCTGACAGTAAAAATGATGCATATATTTTATTGACCTTTGACGGCAACACCGACGCACAGGTTAATGCTGACCTTAAAACCGTTGCAGACCTTTGCTTAAATGAGTTGGGTGCCCTTGATGCTTACATAGTTGATACTGAAGAAAGAAAGAAATCCGTATGGTCTGCCCGCGGTGCTTTCCTTGAAGCAATTAAAGCATCTACAACAGAAATGGATGAATGTGACGTTGTAGTGCCCGGCAACAAAGTTGATGAATTTATTAAATTTACTCACGATGTGGCAAAAGAACTTGATATTCGTATTCCAAGCTTTGGCCATGCAGGCGATGGCAATCTTCACGTATATATTTGTCGCGATGAATTAAGCGAAACCGAATGGAATACAAGGCTTAAAAAGTGCTTTGATTTAATGTATGAAAAGGCACAGCAGTTAGGTGGTCTTGTTTCGGGTGAGCACGGTATCGGCTATGCTAAAAAGGAATATCTTAAAAAGCAGTATGGCGAAAGTCATATAGCATTAATGCAGGGCATTAAGCGTGTTTTTGATGAAAAAAACATTCTTAATCCGGGAAAAATTTGTTTTTAAAAACAGTTGCTAAAAAAATAGAATAGTGGTATAATCACTCGTGTTGAAAAAAGCGGTTTTTTGCCGCTTTTTTTAAATTAAATACAGAGAGAAGAAATTTTTATGAGTACCCTTTTAGTTGTTTCAATCGCCCTTTTAGCAGGTCTTTTAATGACAAGACTTTTTAAACCTTTAAAGTTGCCGTCAGTTACGGCATACCTGATTGCAGGTGTCCTTGTGGGACCTTATTGCCTTGGCAGAATAGGTATCCACGGCGTAGGTTTTGATTCTCACGAATTTGTTGAAAGTCTCAGGCTTGTTTCCGACGTTGCGTTAGGCTTTATTGCCTTTTCTATTGGTAACGAGTTCAGACTTGAAGATTTAAAAAAGACAGGTAAGCAAGCGCTTGTTATCGGTATAGTACAGGCAATTATTGCGACAATTTTAGTTGATATTGCCCTTTACGGTGTTTATTTGTTAATGCCCGGCAAAATAACAATACCTCAACTTATCACTTTAGGCGCTATAGCAACGGCAACGGCTCCTGCCGCAACGCTTATGGTTGTTCGCCAGTATAAAGCAAAAGGTCCGTTAACAAAGCTTTTATTGCCTATTGTTGCTCTTGACGATGCTGTTGGTCTTGTTGTTTTTGCAGTTTCTTTCGGTATAGCAAAAACTCTTGTGTCAGGACAGATTGATTTATTTTCAATATTAGTTAACCCTCTTGTTGAAATCTCCTTGTCACTTTTATTAGGCGCAATAATGGGTTGGGTGCTTACTCAACTTGAAAAACTCTTTAATTCAAATACAAATCGACTTAATCTTACAATAGGTATTGTGCTTATAACTGCATCACTTTCAATGATGGATTTTCATATCGGACCGGTACACGTTCAGTTTTCATCATTGCTTGTTTGTATGATGCTTGGTACAGTGTTCTGCAATATCTGTCCCTTATCTCACGACCTTATGGGTGCCACAGACAAGTGGACGTCGCCTATTTTTGCTTTGTTCTTTGTTATAAGCGGTGCCGAGCTCGAATTAAGCGTGTTTACTGACGTTGCTATTGTCGTTATTGGTATTATTTATATTGTATTCAGGTCTATGGGTAAATACTTTGGTTCCTATATAAGTGCGAAAGCAACTAAATGCGAGCCTCAGATTTGCAAGTTTTTAGGCATTACGTTATTGCCTCAGGCAGGTGTTGCGTTGGGAATGTGCGCAACTGCAATGGCACTTGGCGAGCAGGGTAATCTTATCCGCAATATAACGCTTTTTGCCGTGCTTATTTATGAGCTTGTCGGACCCTTACTTACACGTCAGGCACTTTCTGCCGCAGGCGAAATTGCGCCAATGCCTGATCACGTAAAAAATCGTCGCCAGCATATGCTTAATCAGGTAAAAAATAAAGATAATTAAAATAAAACGCTGAAACAAAAAAGTTTCAGCGTTTTTTCTTAACATAATTTCATAAGCCTTATATAAAATTCAACTGCCTGTGTTATGGCTTCTAAACGAATCTTTTCGTTATTACCGTGTATTGATGCACGTTCTTCTTTTGTAAGTGCCATTGCCGAGAATTTATATACGTTTCTTGAAATATCTTTATAGTGTCTTGAGTCTGAACATTGCACCATCAAATACGGTGCAACAATACAGTCTTTCCACGTGTCTTTAACTGCTTTTGCCACCTTGTTATAGCTGTCACAATAAACTTCAGAAATGGGGCTTGGCTCCATAAAACTGCCAACAGTAAGTTCAATGGAATCATCGTTTATAAGCTTCTTAATGCGCTCTTTTGCGCTATTAACAGTATCCAATGGGTTAAGGCGCATATTTGCGGTAACTGAAGCCTTTGGCGGTATAACGTTTGGTGCAGTGCTTCCCTCGGCCTGAGTAAAAGCAACGGTGGTTCTTAAAAGAGCATTCATTTCACCACCGGTTGATTTTGCAAGTATATCAAGCACTCCTTTAAAAAGCCATAAATTTGCAAAAATCATTCGGTAAAGGAAGGTTGAGTGTCTGCCTAAAACATTAAACATTTCTTTTGCAGGCGTTGTTAAATGCATTTTAAAAGGCTTGTCCTCTACTTTTTTTACGGCATTGGCAAGTATTCCGATAGGTGTGTGGGGCTTTGGTGCTGAAGCGTGTCCGCCCGATGAATTTGTTGTAAAAGTCAGATTCATCATACCTTTTTCGGCAATACCTATAAGTCCGCATGGCTTTTTAACACCGGGAAAAACGTTTTCAACAACAGCGCCGCCCTCATCAACAACAAGAGCAGGGGAGATGTTGTTTTCTTTAAACCATTGAACAATGTTTTCTGCGCCCTTGCCGTTTACTTCTTCGCCACCTGAAAAAGCAAAATAAATATCGTTTTCAGGCACAAAATTATTTTTAATAAGTTCCTCTGCTGAAGATAAAACGGCATTAAAAGTAACTTTTGTGTCAAGTGTACCGCGTCCCCACATAACACCGTCCTCAATAATTGCCTCAAAAGGCGGTTTGTCCCAGAACTCTTCATTAACGGGCACAACGTCATAATGAGCCATCATAACCGAAGGATTATCGCTTTTCTTTCCCTTATAGCAAAATAATATTGCCCTGTCAGGTAAGGTAATAAAGGAGCAGTTTTCAAAAACCAAAGGATATAATTCAGGCAAAAGCATCAAGAACTTTCCAAATTCAATATTATCTTCAAGTGAAGAATCGTAATAAGAAATTGTTTTACATTTAACAAGTTCTCGTAATGAGTATATTGCTTTTTCTTTATCAAACTCAATTTCTTTGTTGTCGGCATCAAAAGCCTTTTTGGGTGTAAAAAGCAACGTGCGTATTAAAATCACGCTAAAAAATATAAAGACCAAAGCCAATATAATGTATAGATAAATCATATTACAGCCAGCCCTTCTTGTACATAATGCGGCTCGTAATCAGTGAGAACACCGCACTTACCGGTACCATAATGCCAACCGTTCCTTCATTAAGGGCGGGGATTGCTATAAACAGTATAAGCATAAGCAAAATAGGAGCAATGGAAATCTTCCAGTTTTTCGATATAAATACAACACCTAAACCGCCAAAAAGCGCAGGTATCATCTGGTCAAATGCAGGTGTAAGAACAGGTGCGCTTAAAATTGGTGTAAGAGGAATAATAAGAATAACACCTAAAATAATTATAACGGTAGTAACTATACTTGAAACTGCGATAGCGATTGTTGAAACAACCTCGCCTTCCTCTGAATTAGCCTTAACGCCTGCCTGATCAAGTGCGTTTAATGCACAAGGAAGCTTTAAGTTAGAAATGTTTCCCGTTACAAAGGAAAGATAAGAACCGCCTGCGCCAAGCATAGGTATATAGGTGATAGTTTCAATAACGCCAACAGCCCAATACATCGGGGCAGTTGCTATCAAACCCATCAAAAGAGCCTTAAAATCAGGCACAACACCAAAGATAACCATAACAAGAACGGGAAATAATATGAAAAGCACCATAATGCTTAAATTCCATATAGTACCCCATAAATGAACTTTATCCATATATTTCATAAAAAGTCAACCTCCTTAACCGAGCCACGTTGTCAGCGGAATAGCACTTGCCATACCTAACACAAGGCTTAAGGGTAATGCGTAATCAGATATCCAGTGTGCATTTTTGAATTTTTTAACAAGAATACCCGAAAGACACATTACAATGGCAGAAACAACCATAACAAGCACAGGAATAAGTCCCTTTGTTTCACCCTTGAAAACACTTGAAAAATCGCAGAAGATAAATCCAACGAAAGCGGCAATCATACCAAGGAAAATGGCGTTCTGGAAAATTTCAGACCATTTTTTATCGCGCTTTTCAAGGTTTACCATACCTTTTTGCATACGTTTTGCAAGCACCGGAACAAGCCATATACCAACTAAAATACTTATGGTCATAACTAAGGTAACTGTTACGTACTGTGATGCATTTTCAATAAAAGCAATTTCAGTGCCGTTAACTTTATTAATAGCGTTAATTGCGTTTTCCTGGGCAATGGCTTCGTATGACATTGAACCAACAACGCTCAATCGCAACCAGGGCAAAGGCAAACCTAACGACTTTGCAAGTGTAAACACGCAAATAATAATTGCGATAGCAGGGGCAATGGTGAAAATTGCGGCAGTAATTGCAATTTTGCGCAATTTATCTTTTGCCATTCCTAATTCTTTGCCGCGCTTCCACGCTTTTGAAAGAAAGAAAACTGACTGCATCAGTACCGCAAGAATTATTACGCCTGCAAGTACGTACAGTATGGGGTGATTAAGTGAAAACTCCATAATATATTACTCC
>JAZROC010000338.1:0-1060 GCA_045648525.1 Clostridia bacterium | reverse complement strand
TGATTCAAGAAGCGTCTGGCAGTTTGCGTTTAAAAGCATAAAGTGGGTGTCCTTTAAAATTTCAAGACGCTCTTTTATGGTATCAATGTTGCAGCAAGTGTCTTTCATATAATAGAATCTGCCCGTTTCAACGCACCAGGAAAGAATTTTCGGTGTTACAAGGCGTTTATATGGCAAGGGACATTCATAAAGTCCCAACTTAATATCTTTGGGCAGAAGTTTTAATAATTTTTCGGCATTCTCAATCCAAACGTCGTCGCCCTCGTTATTTATGTCAAGACGATTGGTTATTAAAATAAGTGCATCGGTGCCACTTTCGATAATTTTATTTAATTCGTCAGCCTGATCTTCTATTGAATCGGCAACGTGACCTGACGATACAACTATCATATTTTCATCTAAAGATTTTGCGTAATCGTAAACCGTTTTATTTAATTTTACTCGCTCATCAACTGAAAGAAAAACGATTTCGCTTGATTGGCAAATGGAGAAAATTCCACTGCAACCTCTGTCATAATAAAATTTAACATACTTTTTTGCAGTTTCAAAATCTACCGAACCGTCGGCATTATATGGTGTTATCATTGTTGGAAAATTGTGCTTCATAATTACTACCTCCTTGGTAATAATATTTTAAATTAAATACGTTTTCAGGTCAATATTTAAAAAAGACCCCGTTTTGTCTTTTTTGGACATTATTTACCTAAATCTTTTTTGTATTGGGTTGGTGTTATACCCTCTAAACGCTTGAAAGCCTTTGAAAATAGCTGTTGAGAGGAAAATCCTGTTTCCTCCGCAACGGCAAGAATACTTTTTTCAGGTTCGGACAAAAGTTTTTTTGCAAAACGGATTTTGCGGGAAAGAATCAGGGTTGCAACGCTTAATGAAAGGGCTTTTTCACAAAGGCGGTTCAAGTGCCTTAAGCTTACGTGAACACAGTCTGCAACGTCGTCGCAGGTAATGTGGGCAGAAATGTTATCGTCGATAAATTTAACGGCAAGGTCAATGCGCATATCGTTTGTAATTGTGCCGTCAACGTTTGAAGATTCGCCCGTTATCT
>JAZROC010000337.1:0-1137 GCA_045648525.1 Clostridia bacterium | reverse complement strand
AAACCATTGATAAGTGTACTCACAATGCTCAAGCCAGTTAAGTTTGCCCGTTTCGTAGCCAACGTTAAAGAACTGAATTACTATTGTATCTCTTTCGTCTGTTGCAATTGAGTGATATCCCGTTTTTTCAGGAATGAAATAGGAAGGATTATCAAATCGCGGGATAAGCTTCCACCACTTAACGTCAGTTAAGAAATTGCGCATATATTTTGCAAGCTGAATAGACGTATCGTTGTGAATCATTTTCGACCACTCAATTTTCTTATCTTCAACGGTAACGGTGTCAACACCGTCATAGCGGTCATCGTCCATTCTGAAACGGCAACGGTAGAACCACATATCCTGCGCGCCGTAGCCGTAACCGTACATACCGTTCAAAAACGCAATCCACGCAAGCGTTCTTGCGCCGAAAGATTTCGTTGCCAGATATTCATAGCTTGGCTCATACAAAATGCCAACCTTGCCCTGACCGTTAAGCCACAAATCCTGACCCTGAATATAGTCAATAGGCTCGCTTCTCTTCTGCGCCCACTGTATTGCCCACCAAGAATGTCCTTTAACCTTTCTGAAAGCCGATGACGAAATGGACGTACATTCAAGTCCAGGAGGAGGATTTATGGAGAAAAATTCCATATGTGCAGTTAAAGGCTGTTTGTGGGGATCGTTTTCGTAAAGATATTCAGCCTGATATTTGTAGGGGTTAGTTTCTGAAGTATATTCCGTCTGATGCTTTAAAAGATAATAGAAATCGTTGTCAACTTCCTGCGCCATAGTCCAAAGGCAAGGGTAGCAAGAATATCGGGCAACCCAATACTTAATTAAACGTTTAACGTAGTCAACGTCCTTCCAACGCTTTTTCTTCAAAAATTCTTTTGGGAAGAAAAGCTGTGCGTTGGCGTGAACCAAGCCTTTATCTGCAATATACTTAAAGCGTCTGTCCATATCCCAAAAGCCTTCAAGGTCTTTTTCAAAAAAGCCTTCGCTTAAATTGTATTTTGCATTGATAGGCTCGCTTTGATACACGGTAAAGCCCTGCTCTTTTCGGGCATCAACGATATATTTAAAGTGAGAATCGCACTTAAGGTCACCTGCGCGCTCACCGGGCTCATCAAATTCCTCGGTAAGATAGGTCCAATG
>JAZROC010000336.1:0-2430 GCA_045648525.1 Clostridia bacterium | reverse complement strand
GGGTGAAGCGTAGCCACGATCAGACTGCATACCTTCAACTAAGCCAAGTTCGGTTTTCATTGTCTTGGAGTGTTCAACGGTAATAACGCCGTCGTTACAAACCTTTTCCATAGCATCGGCAAAAAGACCACCGATTTCCTTGTCGCCTGCTGAAATTGAAGCAACCTGAGCAATTGAAGTTTTGCTTTCGATGGGCTTTGAAATAGCCTTTAATTCTTCAACTGCAACGTCAACTGCAGAAAGAATACCCTTTCTTAAAACCATAGGGTTTGCGCCTGCGGCAACGTTCTTTGCGCCTTCGCGGAAGATTGCCTGTGCAAGAACTGCGGCAGTAGTTGTACCGTCACCCGCAACGTCGTTAGTTTTAACTGAAACTTCCTTTACAAGCTGTGCGCCCATATTCTCAAAAGGATCTTCAAGTTCAATTTCCTTTGCGATTGTAACACCGTCATTATTAATAAGGGGTGCGCCGAACTTTTTGTCAAGAACAACGTTTCTGCCCTTGGGTCCTAACGTAATTTTCACGGTGTCTGCTAAAATATCAACACCTGTCTGAAGTGCTCTGCGAGCTTCCTCGCCGTATTTAAACTGTTTTGCCATTTTTATTTTCCTCCTTAATCCTCAATGATACCTAAAATATCATTCTGGCTGATAACGATATATTCACTGCCGTCAAGCTTCACGTTTGTGCCTGCATACTGGCTGTAAACAACTTTCTGACCAACTTTAACCTGCATAGTTACGTCCTTAGTGCCGGGGCCAACTGCAACAACTTCAGCAAACTGAGGCTTTTCCTTTGCAGTGCCTGTAAGAACAATGCCGCTTTTTGTTGTTTCTTCAGCTTCACAATTCTTAATTACTACTTTGTCAAATAATGGTGATATTTTCATATTCTAACACGTCCTTTCAATTAATTAGCACTCTTGACCTTTGAGTGCTAACATCTATACACATATAATACTTACCTTGCCCAAAAATTGCAAGTTCTATTCTGTATTGTTTATAGGTGATTTCGTATGATTTTCTCCCAAAACCTCGTTTTTTCTCTTGTTTTCTGCTGTTTTTGGGTTTTATTGAATTTTCATTTATTTTTCATAATGAGAAAGAGCGTCCTCCAGCCGTTTGACTCTGCTTTTTAAACTTTTGATTTCTGCCTGAAGCTGAAACAACGACCGCTGTTGCATATACACTTCCTCAAGCACGCCTGCCCCCACTTTCTTTTGCAATTCATATCTTATATAAGGGTAAGGCGTTGAAAGAATTTTGCGTTTATCGTTTTTTGCAACGCACAAAATATATTCCTTGGCATTTGCAGGCAAAGATACTTCGCCCCAATATCTGCTTCCGTTATCAAGGGAAAATTCTTTTAATTTGCCCGAATCATCAATTATCACGCGCTTCAGGTCCGGCGCGTAAATTCTGCCTCCTTTTGATATTTCGCCACCGTTAAAATATGCCGCTTCAGTTGTTGCCCAGATAGCACCGTCAAAAACTCCCTGAACCTCGTTTATGGGATTTGTTGACTCAAAAACCACATTATCAGGTTCGTATGCATTTATGAGCATATATGAATTATTATTATCTTTCACCACAAAACATTCATTTTTGTTTTTTTTAACGTATTTAAGAACCATATTTTCCTGACAGGTATATATATTTTTACCCTGCCACAAATCGCCGCTATTTGTGTATTCGATAACGGCACAACCGCTTTTTGATTTTACACAGTAGTTAAGGCGCAGTCGGTTTTCGCAGTTGATAATCAAACTTGTAATCGAAAAATTTTCGGGCAGATGCATAAGATGAACGGTGCTTGTTTTTCTGTCGGAATATTTAATATAGGTAAGAGCACCGCCACAGACCGCCGCAATATGAATATCGCCTTTTTCGTCAATATCGGCAGAAAACATTTCAACCTTGCGCTTTACAAGAGGTTGCGTAAAGATAATTTTTTCGTTTCTTGATAATGACAAATTAAGATTTTGATCAAGTCTGAACGCGTTATCATTGTCAATTAGAATAAATTCCATAAAAAAATACCCCTTGCACAATTATTTTTTAATAATTATATTGAAAATATATTCAATTTATGATATTATATTAAAAGTTGAGAGGTACTGAATGAAAATTTTTACGGTTTCGGACCTTCATTTGCCCGGCTCAATGGACAAAACTATGGATATGTTTGGTGCAAAGTGGGAAGGTCATTTTGATAAAATTAAAGAAGACTGGCTGAAAAAGGTAACGGACGAGGATATAGTTTTAATTGCAGGAGATATTTCCTGGGCAATGCATCTGAATCAGGCAAAGCCCGACCTTGAAGCAATAGGGAAATTGCCCGGCAAGAAAATTCTTATCCGAGGTAATCACGATTTCTGGTGGTCAAGCGTTTCCCGCGTGCGCGATGCTTTACCTGAAAATATGTTCGTT
>JAZROC010000335.1:0-2407 GCA_045648525.1 Clostridia bacterium | reverse complement strand
GCGCTTATCGGTGACAGAATGGATACCGACATAATCGCAGGTATTGAAACCGAAATTGATACTGTATTAGTGCTTTCAGGTGTAACAACCGTTGCTGATTTAGAAAAATTCCCATACCGTCCTAAATATATTTTGAAGGACGTTGGCGTTATTGCAGGCGTTGAATAAAGAAAAACAAGGTTGCTTTAAACAACCTTGTATTTTTTTACCTTACTATTCTTATTCTTGTGTGCATTACGTTTACGCACATTCTTTCATATCTGTCAGAATACTGAACGAGAAGGAAATTTCCCTTTTCATCTTTAAGATTAAGGTTATTGGAATAAAATGCAGGAACTGATTTATCTTCAACGATTATTGTACCTTCGTCCCACGTATATCCATCAAGAGAAGTATATAAAATAAAATCGTCAAAAGCAATTCCTCTGCAGTGAAGCAAATACACACCATCAAGACACGCAACCTGAGGATTTCGGCATCCTTTTGCCATATAACAATCTGAAAGTTTTTCCCACGTTTTTCCGTTATCGTGGCTTACCGCGTGCCCCATATGTTGTTCATCTTTACAGTTATAGGCATAAGCATGCAAATCGCCCTTGGCATCAAATTGAATTGCACCGTAGCACTTGCCGTAATAATCAATATCTATAACGGAAGCTTCCTCAAAGGTCGCACCGTTATCTGTACTTTTATACAATCTGTAAACGTGTTCCGGTTCCTTACCATCAAAATTAGGATTGCATAAATGCATTGCGTAAATAACACCGTCTTTATAAACGGCATCATAAGTGCGCCCTGCGTATTGGCTATAAACATACGCTTCCGTCCACGTTTTTCCACCGTCAAGACTCCTCACAACAGTAGGTTCGTGCCACGGCTCGCAGGCCGTAAAAGTAGTTGCATCGTTACGAAGACAAAATGCAACGATTGTACCGTCATCACAAGCAACTGCCTTTTCAACGGAAATTACATAAATACCTTCATAAAGACAATCCAACGAATAAGGAAGAATCTGTACGTCAGAATATGTTTTTCCCGAATCTTCAGAAATGCGGTATTCAATATAACCAAAAGGAGAATGACCATCCCATCTTTTACCTGATGAGCAGGAGTTAAAATTAATCAGCTTTCCAGGTGCAAATTCAGCCATAGCGTGTGACATATGACCGCTCTTTTTCCGCGCCTGATTGTCAACGTAAATTTCAGGAGTTTCAATTTCTACCGTAAAACCATCTTTTTTTATTGCAATACTCATAAATAAATCCACCTTTCTCTACAAATCAAATTATAACAAAATACATTTGTAAAGTAAATTGCATTTCTACACATTTATATTGCATTTTTACACTTAATATAAAAGTCAAATATACAGACAAACTGCCGCAATACGCTTTGCCGCTTGCGGTAAGGATTCTAATGTCGCATATTCGTTGGGCGTATGAATGAAATCTCCTGCAACACCGATTGAATCGACACAAGGTATGCCTGCGACGGTAACTGCCGCCGCATCAGAGCCACCTAAACTTTGACGTGCAGTTAACGTAGGCATATTACATTTCTCATAAATCTCATTGATTTTATCAAGCAAATCAAAATTCTTTTGGGATTTTTCCATAGCAGGACAGTATGATTCAATTTCCCAAGTAGTTGTTGTACCTTCAAGGTGGGTTTCAGACAATATTTCTTCTAATATTTTTTGTCCTTTTTCCAGTTCTGCCTGTGAGCTATAACGGATTTCAGCATTAAAGCAACATATATCGGGAACGGTATTGGCAAGAGTACCGCCTTTAATGGTTCCGCAATTAAAACTGAGTCCGTCAACTGCTTTTGGATATTCTTCAAGTTTAATGATTTTATATGCGGCTTCCTGAATAGCACTTACTCCGCCTTCTGCACAACGGGAGCCGTGAATAGATTTTCCCGTTACTTTTACCATATATCTCAAGCACCCTTTTCGCCACAAAACTGCAGAATCTTTTCTCGTGCTTTCACAGTTAAGAAATGCAATGGAATCCGATGCCTTTTGGCATATATAATTTATTGTTGCCTTATTACTGTATGCGCTTACGTTTTCCTCATCACTTTGCAAAAGCAAGCGAACAGGTCTATAAAAAAAAGAATTTTCCTTAAGCGCTTTCATTGCAAGCATTGCCGCAACAATTCCGCCTTTACAATCCATTACCCCGGGACCGTAAATGTTTTTTTCATCAATTTTTACTGCAGGATTACCAAAAGAACCTACCGCGTGTGCCGTATCCATATGCCCTGAAAGTGTGATTGGTGCATTTTTCAAGTGGGAATTCATCGTGACACACACAACGTTACCTACTTTATCGTGTTTAAAAAGCTCAATATCCCAGCCCTCTTTTTCGGCATACTTTGCAAAATAATTGCCTACCGCATCAAC
>JAZROC010000334.1:0-9949 GCA_045648525.1 Clostridia bacterium | reverse complement strand
AGAAATTGCAGTTCGGGACACAAAAAGAACCTCTGCAAGTTCTTCTTGGGTAAGTTCTTTTTGCTTTCGGAGTTCCTGTAATTTTTCGTTAAATTCCATAATATCTGCTCTTTCCGAAAATAACCACAATACGGTAAATTCTTATTTATCGGTTAGTTGTATTATAGCACAACTTGACTAACAAAGAAAGAGAATATTAAAAACACCCGTAGTTTTTTTAAAGAACAACGGGTGTTTTCAGGGTACGGTTCATATTTCTGAGTTTTTACCAAATAAATGGAATTAATCTATACTTAACTTTCGTTTTATATTCTTTATATCCTTGAAGTTCACGTTCAAGAACTTCTTCTTCGTTTTTAATACGTTTAACGATGATAAAAGGATAGGCAAGAAATATTATGAAAGCATAAAGAGAGCCTAAAATCAAAGGCATCATCAAAAACAGTAGCAGAGTTACACTATACATTGGGTGACGGACTATACCGTAAAGTCCCGTATCAATGACTTTCTGATTTTCTTCAACCTTTATTGTGCGGGAAAGATAAGTATTTTCCCGTAAAACTTCGGCATAGAGGATATATGCAACAATAAATAAAACCATTGCAATTAAAGAAACGCTAAAGGGCAAGTTGCACCACCCGAAGCGGAAATCAAGACCTGCAACAACAAAGCCTATAACAAACATCAAACCGCTTAATTTAACAACCGTGCTCTGTTCCTTTTCTTTTTCCTTTGCATCTAATCGGCTTTTTAAAAGTTGCGGATTTTTTATAAGCATTACTATACCTGCAAAAAACATAGGCACAAACAAAACCGCCATAAGAAGCCAGCCTTGTAAAAAGGAAAACGTTCCTGCAGGTAAAAATACTAAAAAACCAACAAGAATAACACCTAAAAGAAATTTTATTATCGCTTCAAAAAATAATTTCATAAAACCTCATTAAAATAACCCCTCACAAAATAATTGCGAGGGGTTACGTTCAATTACTTATTAAGCTTCTTGAGCTACTTCAGGGTAAATTGAAACCTGCTTCTTATCCTTACCCTTATGTTCAAAACGAACAATACCGTCAGCCTTTGCATAAAGAGTATCATCACTACCGATGCCTACGTTAAGACCGGGATGAATCTTTGTGCCTCTCTGACGAACAAGGATGTTGCCTGCAACTACGAACTGACCGTCTGCACGCTTAACGCCAAGGCGCTTGGATTCGCTATCACGGCCGTTTTTGGTTGAACCTACACCCTTTTTATGAGCAAATAACTGTATGTTCATGCGGAGCATTATTACTGCACCTCCTCAAAAATTTGAATGTAT
Source organism: Clostridia bacterium (assembly GCA_045648525.1). Taxonomy (GTDB): domain Bacteria; phylum Bacillota; class Clostridia; order Christensenellales; family QALW01; genus UMGS1322. The sequence goes on along the minus strand of JAZROC010000334.1, from coordinate 8,631 downwards.
TTTGGGTTTTCCTCTTTAAAGGACTGAAGCCCCAAATTAAGTGTCTTAAATACTACCTGACAATTTTCTTTTTCCGCTTCCTTATCGCTTATTACAGCTTTAAGATAGCCATCGCGCATTGTGATTTTCGGTTTTGCAAAGCATACGTCCTCAAGCCCTATGCACGCCGTCTGGGTTATTGCTGAAATCGCGGCACAGTAGATATCAAAACCTGCTTCACCGCCACCTGCATGGCCTTTAGCCTCAAACCCAAGAAAATCGTCCTTTTTGTTTTTAAAAAATACGACTTTAGTCATAATTATTTTGAAATCTTAGTGATTTCAACCTTTGTGAAAGGCTGACGGTGGCCGTTTGTTCTTCTGAAGCCCTTCTTAGCCTTGAACTTGAAAACAACGATTTTGTCGCCTTTGCCCTGACCAAGAACCTTACCTTCTACCTTTGCACCTTCTACAACGGGTGTACCAACAGTAACGTCTTCACCTTCGCCGCAAAGAAGAACATCAAAATTAACTGTAGCGTCAACTTCAGCGTTCATCTTTTCAACGTAGATAATGTCGCCTTCCTGTACACGGTACTGCTTACCGCCTGTTTTAATAACTGCAAACATCATGTAGCACCTCCTCTACAAATCTCGCCAATATCGGTACTCTTTTAGTCAAAGTATTATAACTTAAACCAGCCTTAAACGACTGAATTTAGGCATATTCGGCTTCGTCGTCCTTTTAAGGCTTTTTTAGAGATTTTACAAACACGACCATGTGCGGCTTATAAATAGTATCACACTTCTAAAAATATGTCAAACACATTTTTCAACTCAAACTAATAATTGACGGATTTTCTTTACAATTTCTTTTGCTAAAAGGCTATAGCCTTCAGGTTTTAAATGTACACCGTCAGAAAAGACGTTTTCACCCTGATTTTTTACTATTGAATAAAAGTCTAATACGGGCAGATTGTATTTTTCCGCAAGCTCACATACCGCTTTATTTCTTACCTCTACTCTTTTATCGCGTTCTTTATCTGAAACGGAAGTTGTTAAAAGAAGAATTAACGGTGTTTCTTTAAATTCTTCAAGCAGAAAAACAATCATTTTTTCGTATTCTTCCTTATATTCGGTTTCATCATTAAGATGCCAACCGTGAAGACCGTTATTGAATAAAACCGCTTCTCTTTTTCCCTGTTGCAGAGCAAACAAGCGCACCGACTCTTTAAAATACGGATTATCTAACGCCTTTGAAGTGCCAAAGCCATCAAAGAATATTTCATTATTCGCTTCGCTTGTAGAAGCAATTCTTGTGGCGCAGGAAATAGAATCACCGATATAAAGGACTCTTGGGACGCCTTCAACGTTGGCGTGATCCCACCAGGTGTTATCCCATTCAAAAGTTTCAAGCGCCTGATTCTGTTTTTCATATTCATAAGTAAATCTGCTCATACTTTTACCGCCTTTTTATTGAAATTTTTTGAGTTCATTTAAAATAACGTTTCGTAACGTTAATATTGTAGATGCATCACGGGCGCAATTTTCAAAGGTTATTTCACCTGTTACTTTTTCGACAATTTCAATGGTTTTTTCTCTTCCTATGAAAGATTCAAGTAATCTTAACGCCCTTAAATCCTGCAATGCCTCGTTGAATACAACGATTCGCATTGACTTTTGAGGACCGTCTTTTCCCGGATATACCGAAAAGCAGTCGCCTGCAGGATAGCCTCCGTCAGCATCAGGTACTTCAAAAGGATTTATTCTTTTTACCGACAAGGGCGAATTATAGAAATTAAGTGCCCAATGGAAAAACAGTTTTACGTCATATTTAAAAAGCTGATATCCAAAGCATCTGTTTCTGTATAAAGGCATGGTAATAAATCTGTTAGAAACCTTGTAATCCTGAGCACAACAGTAATACACGCTCAAAAAACCCATTTTTTCAAGGTCAAAATTCTTCGTGTCGCTTATGGGAATAAGCGGAATATCTGCCCCTGATTCGTTAAACTTCTTTTGAGAAGTAAAAGCATCCATTATTTTAAAACCTTTAAGCATTGGCTTTAAAACGGAACTTAATTTATTGTATCTTTCAACCGCCACATCTTCAAAAGGCTCGTCGGAAATTGAGAAAAACACGTTTTCCTGCAAATTCAATTCCTTTATTTTTTCAGTAAAGCAAGGAATAAACTGCCTTAAAAAGTTAAGATATTTTTCGTCTGTTGACTTTACATCCCAGCCGAAAATTCTTTTTTCTTCGTTATTTTCCGTAGCTATAATTTTAGTTGAAAATTCTGCGCCCCATTGAGTAAAAAGCGGTGGAATATAGAAATATTTAATACCTGCTTTTTGGCACATATCCAAATATCTCTCAAAAAGCGTAAAATCAAAATCATATTTATCGCCGTCTTTTATAACCTTTACAAGCTGTACGGTTGTTCTTTCTCCACCCACCTGAGTATCAACCGGTGGCGTAAAAATAGGCGGAACAAGTGCGTTTGACCCGTATTCAGCACTCAATGTTACAAATTTTTCTAAAATTTCCCAATGTTTTTCGGAAAACACTTCTACACCGTAATAATCAGCAAGACAATCGGCATGAACAGAAACTCCGTAAATCAAATCTTCATCAGGTAATTTTAAATCAAGCACCTCAAGTGTCATCAAGTGAGTAACAGAATCTTTATCATCAATTATGGTGATTTTTATTTCGTGCTTTCCGGATAAAATATTTTTATCGGTTTCAATCCATATTCCCTGATAATAAAAACTTATCGGTATAACGTTATCAGATATCTCCTGCAACAAATCAGGATACAGACCGGGATTTAAACTTAAATAATTGTCGTCTTTTAAAGACGTATGAAAAAACACGGTCCGTTTAACCGGAACACAGCCGATTTTATATATATGGATATTTTCCAGAACATCACTTTCTACTTCTATTTTGCAGTCACGGACTCTATCTCCCAAAAATGCAATCTGATACGATGCTTTTTCACCCTGTAAAACAGTAATATTGGTTATAGGGGTAAAATTTCCGTCAACCTTTGGCATAATATTTTCCAAAGACGAAATCTGATAGGATTTAATCATTTTAACCTCTCTCCTTTAAAAAAGTTCTTTTATTTCTCTATAAAGTGCTTCTGCCCATTTTCTGCAGCCTTCGGCATTGGGATGACCGCCATGCAAAGCCATATGAGGTTCTTCCTCACTTTTTCTTAAAACGGGATTATTATCAAAAACTACGTCTACCGTATTTACCAATTCATTTTTTATGTAGTTATTTATTCTTTTCCATTTTTCTATATCTTCATTCTTATAATCAAATGGCGGAACGGTCTGCAGAATAACGTATGCCCCCGCTTCCTTTAATTTGCTTATAATTGTTTTTATATCCGAACATATTTGCTCCACACCACTACCGCCATGTAAAATATCGTTTACACCGAAGCACACAAAAACCACGTCGTTATCCTTTGCTTTTTGAAGCCATATGCCGTCGCTTGCGGCATCACTCGCCCTGCCGTAGCCGATGCCAAGATTCCAATAACTGTATTCATTTCCTATTTTTTGAGCAAGCACGCTGTTCCAATGAGCATAAGAATCGTTGGGAGTACCGCACCCCTGCGTAATGGAATCGCCAAAAAATGCAATTTTCTTTTTAACCTTTCTTGCGCAACCTATCTTTGACGGAAGAGGTACGCGCCTATCCGCCTTCCATTGTCCGTTTTCTTCGGTAAATGCAGAAATAATCAATTCCTCGTGATAGGGAATCATTTTCCCTTTAAAGGTTATTTCGTAGCACAAATATTCACTTGGACAAAGCGTAACGGGGTCAGATACAAAGACTTCGTTTTCTTCTACAGTTTTTCCTTCCTTACCGCAAAAGGTAACTTTCCTAAAATTTTCAGGAGAAATATTATTATCAATACTATCGCAACAAGCCACCTGAAGTTGTTCAATTTCCCATTTGCCGCACGTAAGATTTTTATAACTAACCGAGCCGTCCGCATAGGTACTGTCTATAATGTTAGTAAAAAGAAAAGAATAATCGTATTCACCTTTATCAAATATTTTATAGAAAATGCGACCTTTATGAGTTTTTCCGTCACTATAAAAAAAATACTGGTTACTGCTTCCCGCCAGTGTATTTGACACAAAATTATTTAATGGCATATTATCTTCCTTAACGATTTTTGTTAAATTATATCATACGTCAATACCTATTTCAATATTTATTTCTCTTTTCCACTTATAAAATCAGTTCTTTTACTTACAATTTCAGTTTTCTTTTCATTGACAAAATCAGTAAAAGCACTATAATAAAAAAGATTTATTTTTTAGGGTGATTTTTATGTTTGCTATACCGCAGGTTATAGGCTATATGGCAATGACAATAGGTATTCTTTCCTTTCAAGCGAAAACGCAAAAAGGCGTTGTTTTATTTCAATGCTTCTCTACTTTTCTTTTTGCAACGCACTTTTTTCTCATAAAAGCATACAGCGGTGCAATTCTTAATTTCATTTGTCTTTTGCGCTCGCTGGTATATACTCAGAGACAAGATAAAAAGTGGGCGCAAAACAAAATATGGATAGCCGTTTTTATTTGTCTTACCGCTATAAGTTATATTCTTAACGTATTCGTAATTACGCCTTCTGAAGAAAGAATACTTTCTCTTTTCTTAATTGAGCTTCTTCCTACAATGGGTAACGTGGTTACCACTTTCTCAACGAGAATGGAAAATGCAAAGCTTGTAAGAAGATATTCTCTTATCGCATCTCCATTATGGCTTGCTTATAATATAATAAACGTATCAATCGGCGGTGCAATAACTGAAATATTCAGCATTATCTCAATTTTCATTGCGATGCTTCGTCTTGACATTAAAAAGAAATAAATATCAAAACACCTTGATAATTTGGCATTTTTATGTTAAAATCATTATCGAGGTGTTTTTTTATGGACAGAATCGAACAAACAATAAGACGCAGAGATAACGAACTGCAAAAAAAAGATAAGTTTAAATACAATTTATTGATGGCTCTGGCGGCAGGCTTCAGCCTTTTTGCCGTATATTCGCTTATAACTGCTTTTATGATTTTTGCAACCCCTGGAATGCAGGTTACCGTTTTTGACGTATTGCCTTTAATTATTTCAGTTATTCTTACCATTATTTGCTTTAACAAAAAAGACGATATGATTGTTGAATACGATTACATCGTTGAGGATGACGTTTTCGTTATTGCAAAAATCAAAAATCTTAAAACCCGTAAGGAAGTAGTTAACGTACCCGTTTCCGCTTTCAAGCGTATTGACCCTTACAATGCCGAAAACTTCAAAAATCTTGATGCAAAAAAACTTAACTGTTCACTTAATGCTGACAGCGAAAAGTACGTTCTTACCTACGAGCGCGGTGAACGTTGCGCCGTTGTTTTTGAACCTAATGAAGAATTACTTAAAATGATAAAAAAGGAACTTAATAAATGATATACCTTGATAACTCGGCAACAACGCGTCCTTTTGACAGCGTGCTTGATGCAGTTTATTCCTGTTCAAAGGAAGATTTTTATAACGTTTCTTCCCCTTATTCAAAGGCACTTGATACAGAAAAGAAAATGCTTAATGCCAAAAAGGTTATTGCAAAAGCATTAAACGCCAACGATAAGGAAATTATTTTTACTTCCGGTGGCACTGAAAGCGACAATACAGCTCTTAATTTAGCAAAAGATAATTCAGAAGTAATCGTTTCAGTTTATGAGCATCACGCAATTTTAAACTGTGAGGAATTTTTAAAAAAGAGAAATATAAAGGTTATTCTCTGTCCCGTAAATTCCGATGGTGTTGTCGAGCCTGAAGTATTAAAAAATCTTGTTAACGAAAACACGTCAATGGTCAGTATAATGCACGTTAACAATGAAATAGGCGCAGTAAACGATATTTCCGCGTTGGTTAAAGTTGTTAAAGAGAAAAATCCGCAGACGCTTTTTCATTCAGACGGTGTTCAGGCTTTTATGCACGAAAAAACCGATATGAAAGAGTTGAACGTTGACTTATATTCCGTAAGCGCCCACAAAATTCACGGTCCCAAAGGTATTGGCGCATTGTATATAAAAAAAGGTGTTTCCTTTTATCCCTTCGTTTATGGCGGAGGTCAGCAGGATAATTTAAGATCCGGCACGGTAAACGTGCCCTCAATTATCGGTTTTGCAAAGGCCGTTGAGGAGCTTGAAAGCATTAATTTTATAAGCAATCTTGAAAACGTAAAAAATAAGTACAAAAGCTTATTAAAAGATATTCCTGATACGATTTTTAATATTGAAAACTCGGCACCCAATATTTTAAGCGTTACATTTAAGGGTATTAAGGCTTCATCATTGCAAAATGCATTGGAAGATAAAGTTATAATCGGCAAAGGTTCAGCCTGTACAAGCCGTTCAAGCAAAATAAGTCACGTGCTTGAAGCGATAAATATGCCCCTTCCCCTTGCCGAAAGCACGGTAAGAATAAGTTTTGGCGCATTCAACACAGAGGATGAAGCGGAAACTGCTTGCAGTTACATTGCCGAAAAAGTTCAGTATTTAAGAAAATTCAAAAGAAAATAGGAGATTTTTATGGATTACCGCAATATGATAATAGTAAAAGTTGGCGAAATTCATTTAAAAGGTCAGAACAGACCTTTTTTTGAGCGCACACTTATGAATAATATGAAGGCTACCTTAAAGAACTTTGAGGGTGTGCGCGTTGCCATTGCGCAGAGCCGTATTTATGTTTACAACATCGACCCCAAAGACCTTGAGGAAGCACTTTCAAGACTTTCAAGAATATTTGGCATACACGCTCTTTCACCTGCAAGAGAATTTGAAAAGGACATTAATCTTTGCATAGAAAATGCCGTTGAAATGCTTAAGGAAGCCAACATTTTATCAGGCACATTCAAGGTTAAAGCAAGACGTGCAGACAAACGCTTCCCTATGGAATCGCCTGAAATTGCCGCAACTGTCGGCGGTGGTATTTTGGAAAAAATGCCCGATATGAAGGTTGATTTACATAACCCTGACCACGTAATTGAAGTTGAAATCCGTGAAAAAGCCTACGTATATTTTGAGGACGTAGCGGCAGTTGGCGGTCTTCCCATCGGCACAAACGGCAGAGCCGCACTTTTACTTTCAGGCGGTATTGACTCGCCCGTTGCAGGATATATGATTGCAAAGCGCGGTGTTCAGCTTGACGGTGTTCACTTCTATTCATTCCCCCATACTTCAGAGCGTGCAAAAGAAAAAGTTTACGAACTTGCGCAGGAATTGTGCGCATATATTACGAGAATTTCCGTTTTCGTGGTACCTTTTACACATATTCAGGAAGAAATTTACGATAAGTGCCCCGACCAGTTTATGACAATACTCACCCGCCGTTTTATGATGAAGATTTCAGAGCGTATCGCCCGTCTTCGCGGTTGCGGTGCTCTCGTTACAGGTGAAAGTATCGGTCAGGTTGCAAGCCAGACAATGGAAAGTCTTAACTGCACCGATTCAGCCGTTAATCTGCCCGTTTTCCGTCCCGTTATCGGTATGGATAAGCTTGAAATTATGGAAATTGCCCATAATATCGGCACTTATGAAACTTCAATTCTTCCCTTTGAAGATTGTTGCACCGTATTCACTCCCCGTCACCCTGCAACAAAACCAAAACTTGACGAGGTTGTTAAGGCAGAAAAACTTCTTGACGAAGAAGCCTTAATCGACGAAGCAATGGCAATGGTTGAGCGCATTGACGTTGACGCTGACGGTGTTATCAACGTGCAGAAGTTAACCGAAATGGCTATCTGGCAGGAATATCTTGATTCAAAAAAGTAAATAATACAAGTCAAGGATAACCTTTCCTTGACTTTTTTATTTTTAAAATATATAATGTAAATTACGAAAAAGGAGGGTTATTATGGACAAATACGACGTAAGCGGTATGAGTTGTGCCGCCTGCAGTGCTCGTGTTGAAAAGGCAGTTTCTTCCGTTTCAGGCGTTACTTCCTGTTCGGTAAACCTTCTGACAAATTCTATGGTCGTTGAGGGCGGTAACGAAAGCGAAATTATTCTTGCAGTACAAAAAGCAGGCTACGATGCTTCAAAAAAATCTTCCGCTAAAAAAACAAAAGAAACAAACAATAACGACGTTTCTCTTCTTTTAAAACGTTTCATTTCTTCCCTTGTTTTTCTCTTTGTTCTTATGTACATTTCAATGGGGCACGTTATGTGGAGTTTTCCATTGCCTCATTTTTTGGAAAATCCTATTTCCGTAGCAATTTTACAGATGCTTCTTACCATTATTGTTATGGTAATTAACCAAAAATTCTTTATAAGCGGGTTTAAAGGAATACTTCATCTTGCGCCTAATATGGATACGTTGGTGGCAATGGGTTCGGCTTCATCATTTATATACAGCACGGTTATTTTGTTTTTGATGATATCTTCGCCCACGCCTGAAAAATACTTACACCAAATGTATTTTGAATCTGCCGCGATGATACTTACCTTAATCACTTTAGGTAAATTGCTTGAAACGTATTCAAAAGGCAGGACAACTGATGCTTTAAAAGCTCTTATAAGTTTAAAGCCAAAACCCGCTACCGTTATAAAGGACGAAAAAGAAGTTCT
>JAZROC010000333.1:0-3766 GCA_045648525.1 Clostridia bacterium | reverse complement strand
TTTTTTCCTCCTTAAAATCTGAAATACAGGAACGGGTTAAATGAGCCGTCAACAAGATACGCAGTAACAACTACCAGCAATAAAATAATAAATGCAGTTTCAAAATACTTTGTCGCTTTGAACTTCTGAACAAGCATTTTGGGCAACGGTGTTGAGCCTATCAGCGCAAGTGCAAGGACAAAGCCAAAGTTTTTCAAATAGAAAAGTGCTTCTGCCGACACAAGAGGATATCCGCCTGCACCGAACATTCCGCCAACGTTTTCTGCAATTTTATTAAGGCTTACCGAATCAAAAATAACAAAGCTGATTAAAATTGCCAGTATAACGTAAATTCTGCCCAAAACCTTGGATTTTTTAAGGAAATCCATAAAAAACACTTTTTCAACAACAAGTAATACGGCAAAGAACAGCCCCCATAAAATAAAGTTCCAATCTGCGCCGTGCCAGAAGCCCGTAAGCATCCACACAACGAAAATATTAAAGAACATTCTTGGCTTTTTAACACGTGAACCGCCTAAAGGAATATAGACGTAATCCCTGAACCACGAGCCCAGCGACATATGCCACCTGCGCCAGAATTCCGTAATACTTTTTGAAATAAAGGGATAATTGAAGTTTTCCAAAAAGTCAAAGCCGAACATTTTGCCAAGACCGATAGCCATATCGCTGTAACCGGAAAAGTCAAAGTAAATGTGAAGCGAATATGCCACGGCATACATCCAGAAAAACAGCGTGCTTTTATCACCCGATGCTCTGAAAGCTTCGCAAAGCTCACCAAGGACGTTGGCAATAAGAACTTTTTTGCCCAAACCAATAACAAATCTTCCTATACCTGAAGAAATTTTTTCCATTGAATGTGTGCGGTTCTGTAATTGATAAGCAATATCGGAATATCTTACGATAGGTCCTGCAATAAGTTGCGGGAACAATGCAATATAGCAGGCAAGGTCAATAAAATTCTTTTGTGCAGGCACGCTTCCGCGGTAAACGTCAATATTGTAACTTAAAAGCTGGAAAGTATAAAAACTTATGCCGATAGGCAATGCAACTTTTAATAACGGTATAGAAAGTCCCGTTACAAGATTGATATTTTCTATAAAGAAATCCACGTACTTAAAGTAACCTAAAAAACCAAGACTCAATACTGCCGCCAAAGCAACGAAAATCTTTTTGTATTTTTGGAACTTTTCCGTCAGAAGTCCTAATATATAACCAATAAACACGGTTATCATCATAAGGACTACAAGACGTGGCTCGCCCCAAGCATAAAAGACGAGGCTTGAAATTAAAAGCGTAAAGTTTTTAAATTTTCTTGGCGTAATAAAATAAAGCAATAATACGCAGGGCAGAAAATAAAATAAAAACGGAATTCCCGAAAACAGCATTTAAAAAAACTCCTTAAAAAAATCGGCACGACATAAAGCCGTGCCGAACAGCAAATTAATTTTTAGGCAACTTCGCCATCAAAAGCAGCTTCACCGTCATAAGCGGGAACTTCGCCTTCAACGCCCATATCCATGCCGCCAACTTCGCCACCTAATTCATCTTCTGGCATTTCAGGTGTCTCAAAAGCCTTGGGGCACATAAGGAAGAATACTGTGTTGCCTTCATTTTCAACAACAAGTTCTTCAGCCTGTACGCAAATCTGCCAACGAAGGTTTGCATTGTCCTTTAAGCCTGTTTTGAAAGCTTCAACGTCTGCACCGTCTTCAAGAGTGAAAATGTAACCAACAAAAGCGATTGAACCCATCATAGGACCAAACATAGCACCCTCTTTGAAGCCTTTAACTTCATAGTTATCAAAACCTGAAAGAAGACCTTCTTCAACTGCCATTGCGCCACCAAAGAACTGAATGATTTCGTTGCCGATAAGTCTTTCAGCAATTTCTAAAGCAGTACCTGTGTGGTTAGCCTTAAATTCAGCATAAAGCTTTTCGCCAACTGTTTCAGGTGCTTTTGCTTCTTCCGTAGGTGTGGGAGCAGCGTCACCGTTGGGATTGTTTGCTTCGCCGCAAGCAACGAAAGCGAGAACCATAATAAGTGTGAGTACTAATGCGATAATTTTTTTCATTTTTCATTTCTCCTTAAAATATATTGTGAATTTTCATATATAAGAGTAAAACTCTTTACTCCTTTTTTATCAGAAATACTTATTTCGCAGGGCATGTCTTCAATGCTGACTTTCCACAAAAGTCCGCAATCGTCATTAACGGCAACGCTTTTTTCCTCATTTTCACCGTTAACAAGAACGCCTTTTGAAACACTTATCTCTGTTTTTTCCTTGATTCTCAAATCAATGGGAATTTCCATTTCCGTGCTTCTTGATTTATTTTCAAACACAAGTTGTGTTTCTTCAATAACCTGACCGTTTATTTTTATTTCCGTTTTTTCAGGTATAAAGAATACACTTAACATAAACAAACACACAAGGCACGCGGCTATTGCGCCGACAGAATAATTTTTTCTTTTTAAGCGTCTGTAAATTCTGTCAGGTGCTTTTATATTATGATAAGCATTTATCTGTTTTTCATCAAACATCTTATTCTTCCTTTCTTAAAATTTCCTTGGCACGTGATATACGCATTTTTGCAGCCGAAAGGGAAATTTCAAGAATTTCGGCAGTTTCTTCCAACGTGTAGCCTTCAAGATAATGAAGAATTACCGTTTCGCGATAATCGTCATTTAACTTTTCAAGGAGTTCAGCTACTTCGATAAAACTTTTATCGTCGCTTGCCTTAAGCCCCAACGCTTCATCAAGAGGCACGTAAAGGCGCACTTTTTTCTTCCTTAAAAGGTCGTTACAACGGTTAATGGTGGTGCGCACAAACCACGCTTTTTCGTGAAGAGCATCGTTAAATTCAGGCATTTTTGACATATAAGTAACAAAAACGTCGTGAAGAACGTCTTCGGCATCGGCACCGTTAAGAAGTCGCGCCAAAGCAAGCCTGTACAGCGAATCGCAGTACTTTTCATATATCAGATCTATGTTGTTTTTAGGGTTGAAAAGAAGTATCATCTTCATTCTCCTGTCATATAAACGTTTGAAACAATTAAATAGTCACAAAAAAATTTAATTTTTTAAAAAATTTTTTATAAGAAGCAAAAAGTACCCGTTAATTTCTTCCGGAGTTTCCTTTAAACCGTTATTTTTCCACCACAAAACCGTGCTTATAAAGGTAGATGCTATATGCTCTTTAACAAGATTCGGCGGCAGAAAATCTTTTACTTCTATCTGCACTTCAATTAATTTAATCAGTTCGCTACGGAAATATTTTAAAAATACGTCGCTATCCTTCAACGCAATAAGTTCAAGTATTCTGTTATCATTTTTGGAAAAATGCTCAAACAAATGCAAAAAGACAGAATCAGGCGCGACACAATGAAAAATATGGGTATGCTCTGCATTGTTTTCCAAAGAATCAAAAATATGGCAAAACAACTCCTTGCACATTTCCTTTAACAAAAATTCTTTTGTCTCAAAATGCGCATAAAAGGTCGCCCTGCCAACGTCAGCTTCTTCAATTATTTCGCCTACGGTAATTTTTTCAACGGATTTTTCACCCATAAGCTTAAAAAACGCATTAAAAATAGCTTCGCGCGTCTTTTTCTGCCGTCTGTCCATATCTTTCTCCATACAAATTCGCATATTTGTTCAGTATTGAACATTCTAAAAAAAGAATATATTGTATTTTACATTATATATAATATAATTTTACCGAACAATATGTTCAATATCGAACATATTGTATATTAAAAACAATATATT
>JAZROC010000332.1:0-8895 GCA_045648525.1 Clostridia bacterium | reverse complement strand
GCGGCAGTTTCAGCATTTTTATAGTGAATATCTGTCAGACTATCACTATTTGATGCAACTATAACTGCTCCTAAAACGTCACCTGATGATAAAATCGGAAGTATGCATTGCGATTTATAACTAACATCGTCATATTCGATTATGGGAATCGGATTTTTTTCCTTATCTCTATCAGTAATTATTCCTTTTCTGTCATCAATGCATTTTTGCAAATCATTTGATAACGTTTTACCTAAAAAATCCTTCTTTCCTTGCCCTGATGCTGCAACAACAACTTCTTTATCAGTAATGATAGTAGTCTTTCCTAATGTGCGATAAATTGAATTTGCAAATTCCTTTGCCAATCCCTCTATATCCCCCATAATGGAGTATTTTTTTAATATAACTCCCCCATCTTTGTCTGTAAAAATCTCAAGAGGGTCTCCTTCTCTGAAATGAAGATTTCTACGAATTTCTTTAGGTATGACTACCCTGCCAAGCTCATCAATTCTTCTAACTATTCCAGTTGCTTTCATATATTCATTTCTCCTTAAATTACAAATTGTGTTGTTATTATTTGTATTTCGAGGAGATTTATACTTATCTTATTAATATTCAAACAACAAAACCCTCGTGTTCCATAAAAACGCGAGGGTTTACAATTTATGCGATTCATAATTTTTACATTTAAAGAGGTGTATTTAACCTCTCTTTTTTTATGTGTTTTATAAGATTATTAAATTTTTATAATCCCATAACTGAATCAATCGGCAAGGAAATTACTATTCCTTTTGCATCTGTTTTTATGCCAAATTTTTCACCTATTTCGGACATTATCTTCATTTTATCTTCATTTTTAGCGAGTATTAAAATCATTTCACGCTCTTCCTGAACACTCAATCCCCAAAAGCCTGTTGCATCCTCGTTTTCAATTGCTCTACTATGAACTATTGTTCCTCCACCTGCACCTGCCTCACGGGCGCAGTTCATAACGTCTGCACCAAATCCTCTGTTAACGATTGTTGTTATTAATGAATATTTATTATCCATTCTAATATCACTCATTTCCTTATTTTCAACGTTTTCATTAATCTTATTCATCATATTAAACACAATTTTAGATGCAGCGTTTAATGGAATTGTGAAAGCAATACCACTATTAACCATATCAAGCCTTAATTCTGTATGAAGAAGCGAAAGCATTTCTTCACCAAATTTTTTAGGAACCGTACTTATAAGAATGCCCTTGTCAATACTGCCAAGACCTAACGTATCCATTATTTCGCTTGAAGCAGTTCCCTCTGCCGTTAAACGAAATTGAAGAGGTAGATTTTTCTTCAAAAACATTTCTGCAGCGCTATCAACTAATTTCGGCGTAGCAATTAGAAAAATCAACTGGTATGAATCCATATGTTTTAAACCTCCTCAAAATCAATAATTTCGTCACAATCATCAGTAACACCCGTATGAACAACGACAAGATTCTGTAATTTATCCGTTTTAATTCTATAAATGATGCCCATAATCTGTATCGCAATAAGCGGAGTCAGAGCAACCAAAGCAACAACACCAAAGGCATCTGTCATAACATCACCGCCGACTGCGCTGCACGCGCCAATACTTAACGGAAGTAAGAACGTTGACGTCATCGGACCACTTGCAACACCGCCCGAGTCAAAAGCAATACCAACAAATATTTTTGGCACAAAAAGTGACATAGTAAGCGCGATAAGATAACCGGGGATAATTACCCAATAAATATGAAAGCCGGAAATAATTCTTAACATTGAAAGTCCGATACTTATTGCTACACCTATAGACATACTTCTGTTCATTGCTTTTACTGAAATAGCACCATCTGTAACGTTTTCAACCTGATGATTTAAAACCTGAATAGCAGGCTCTGCCTTAACAATGAAATAACCGATAAGCATACCTATTGGAATCAAAATCCAGTTATAAGTAAGGCTTGCAAGTTCAGTACCTAAAAAAACACCAACGGGTGCGAAGCCGATATTTACACCGCAAAGAAAAAGAACAAGACCAACAAAAGTATAAAAAAGACCTATTGAAATTTTCAAAACTTGCTTTTTTTGGTATCTGTGAGTTAAAATCTGAAATAAAAAGAACACAAAAATTATTGGAAGCAATGAAATAGAAACTTCAGCCGCATATGTTGGAAGTTCTGTTCCAAAGACATAAACAACATCACGTGTTGTGCTAACCAAAGGTACTTCAGACAACGAATAAGAAGCATCGGACGGTTTAAAAAAGCCACCGAGAATAAGCACAGCAAGTATTGGTCCAATACTTGATAATGCAACAAGACCAAAGCTATCGCTCGCAGAGTTTTTATCACTTCGAACAGATGCAAGACCAATACCCATAGCCATAATAAAGGGAACTGTCATCGGTCCTGTTGTAACACCACCTGAATCGAAAGCAACTGCAATAAATTCCTTTGGAACAAAAAAAGAAACAACAATTAATCCTAAATATAAAAATATAAGAATTTTTGATAAATCAATGCCAAATTTTATACGTACAATTGAAAAGGCAAGAAATATACCAACACCAACCGCAACAGTTAAAATTAAAATCAGATTAGGTACCGCAGGTACTTGTTCAGCAAGCACCTGAAGGTCCGGTTCAGAAACGGTTATTATAACACCCATAATAAAACCAATAAGCAAAACAAATAACGTTTTTTTGGTTTTTGATATTTGAACACCTATGCCCTCGCCTATTGGTGTCATTGAAATTTCTGCGCCAAGCTGAAAAAATCCCATACCAAAAATAAGAAGCACAGCACCAACAACAAACATAACCATTGTGCTTAAGTCTATCGGAACAAAAAAAAGACTTATAAACAGAACAATTCCTGTTATCGGTAAAACCGCCGATAAAGATTCTAATGTTTTTTCTTTTAATTTAGGATTCAAAATTATATAAACCTTTCAGATTATTTTATAATAAAATTGTCTATAACAAAGAAAACGCCGTAAACGTTCAGACCCAATGCAAAGGTGCAAATTTCTGTCTGAAGAAGATTAAATTTCTCATTAATTTTTTGTGTCGCAAGATACATTGCGAGGTATGGTATCATATCAAGATAATATCTTGCACCGAACTGCGCACCACCCAGTGTTTTATGCATACACGTTGCCACAATAAAAATTAATACGGCAACGGGAAATAAATAGTCAACTAACTTTCGTCTTAAAATACAATTTTTTATATTATAATAGAAAAATACTGCAATTATAGGATTGAAAATATAAAAAATATTTGCCGAAAATTTATTTAAGTTCAGTTCTAAAGCAGGATTAAAATTAAAAGGTAATTTTATTGATTGAATAAAATTAGGTATTAAATACGAAAAATGAAACTGACCTTTTTCTGAATTAACAAATTCAGGTAGATAATTATGACCAAACTCAAATGGATTATAAAAACGGACAAAATTATATACCATAAGCGCACAAGCAACTACAGCAGGCGCAATTAAATATGGCCACATTTCATATATTTTTTTATCAGTATTCTTTTTTATAAGCCCAATAAGCAAAAACGGAATAAAAATTACAGTAAAAGGTCTGCACCCCACAGCTAATGCCGCTAAAAACAATGACAAACCGTTTAAATATTTATTATCTGAATAGATAAATAACGCCGCTAAAGAGCATAACATAAATGATAAAACTTGCGCATCGTGCCACACACCTGCAAAAGTAATAATCGAAAGCAGATTAGTACCTAACGTAGCTAATAAGCCAAACAACAGCGAAGTAAAATAATTATGCTTTTTATTAAAAAGTAAAGTTAATGCAACACATGAAACAACTGTATATAGAAAAAGCATAAATTTGTTAGGCGTGTTCTGTCCAAATATAAAACTCATAAAAAATTCAATTATTGATGGCACAGGCGGAAAACTAACATAATATCTTCCTTCAAAAACAGCAAGTTCAAGATAGGCAATTTCTTCAGGAGGATTATTAAGGTAAGTCCTTCCCTCTCTCCACGCGAGAGCTTGCCTTGTATAACTGTCATAAGGATTATGTTTAAAAATATCAATATTGAAAAATATAACGATTAACGCAAGTATAGTAATTGAAATTAATGCCGCACTTATTGCAATGTATAATTTATCCCTGAATTTCGACATTTGTTGTACCTACAGGTCTTATTGAAAGTTCAATGCAAGCATTTTTTCCAAAAACATTTTCCATTTGTTCAATATAATCTTCCTGAAGTTTTTTGGGAACAAATGCTAAAATTGTTCCGCCAAACCCACCACCGTGAACACGGCAGGCACCTTCGCCGTTTAAAATTCTATTGGACACTGCAAGAGCAAGCGTCATTGCTTGTTGTGTGCTGCCTGTTGCATGAGTATTCTGCAAAAGCTTCCAGCTGGATTCACCTGAAGCATTAATTGCAGTAAAAAACTTTTGAACGTCATTATTTTTTACTGCATCAACAGCATCAAAAACGCGTTTATTTTCGTCGAAGAAATGAATAGCACGCATAACAGCTCTGTCACAAACAACTTTTCGTAACTCGCTTAAACTTGAATAAAACTCATTTTCATCAACTTCACGCAAAACGTTTTTACCAAAAAATTTAGCAACGCTTCTCATTTCTTCAGTAATAGCGGCATATTCCTGTGTTAAGTCAGCATGGTCAGCATGTACGTCAGTTATAATAATTGAAAAACCTTCTTTATTAAAATCAAAATCAATACCCTCGATAATCGGATTTTTAGGGTCATTAAAATCAATGAAAACCAGTTTACCAAGAGCACAAGCAGTTTGATCCATAAGACCACAGGGTTTTCCAAAGTAATTATTTTCAGCCCATTGGCTTGTTTTTGCCGCTTCAACGTTATCTAACTTACCATCGTTATACAAATAATTAAATATTGTATAAATAAGAACTTCTATTGCCGCCGAAGAAGAAAGTCCGCTTCCTGCAAAAACATCACTCTGAACATAAGCATCAAAGCCGCCAATATTCATATTAAGGTCATTTTTCATATGATGCGCAATGCCACGAATAAGAGCTTGTGTTGTGCCTTTTTCCTCTTCAATAAAATCAAGTTCACAAAGATTAACAACATTTTTGGTATTATATCCTTCTGAAATAATCTGAACAACGTTAGTATCTGTTTTTCTTGCGGCACAAACAGCATCTAAATTGATACCTGCCGCCATAACACAACCGTGATTATGGTCAGTATGATTTCCGATTATTTCACTTCTACCCGACGTTGAAAAGAAACATACGTCTCCCTCGCCGAACAATTCTTCAAATTTATCCTGAATAGATTCGTATCTGTCAACCTGATTTTTTGCATTTTCACCATAAATTCTTTTTAAAACCTGTGTGTTTTTAATATCTTTGATAAATCCCATATGTATAATTCCTCACTATAATTTTTTCTATATTATACCACTTTTATTGATAAAAAACAAATGTTTTTTTACTATTCAAATTGACAAAATGTATAATTTAATTTATCATATATATAAACAAAAAACTGGAGGCATTTTAACATGCGTAATATTGAAGAACTTATTGAAATATGTACACAATTTTCATTAAAAAAGGGCTTATGCTTCAAAGTAGACCTTCCATATGTCAGAAACCGACTTATGTCGTTATTTAAAGTTGAAGCTCCTTTTGACGGTGAAGTTAATGTTCCTGACAGCATTATCCCTATTTTAGAAGAAATGGTAGATTATGCCGCTGAAAAAGGTATGCTTGAAATGAATACGGCAACCTACCGTGCAATGTTTGATACAAAAATCTGTGGTTGTATGCTTATGATGCAGTCACAGGCACAGGAAATTTTTAAATCACTTTATAATGAATCTCCCGAAAAGGCGACAAACTGGTTTTATGAACTTTGCAAGGATATAAACTACATCCGCACTGCAGACGTTGCTAAAAATATTCTTTATGATTATGAGTCTTCATATGGCACTATGGAGGTTACTATTAACCTCACAAAACCGGAAAAAGACCCAAAGGAAATCGAAAAACAAAAATCAATGCCTCAAACAAACTATCCAAAGTGTATGCTTTGCCTTGAAAACGTTGGTTATGAAGGAAGATTAGGATACCCATCACACGAAACACTGCGCACTATTCCCATTACACTTGATAATGAAGAATGGAACTTCCAGTATAGTCCTTACGTTTATTATGACGAGCATTGTATTGTTTTCTGTTCCGAGCACACACCAATGACCATGAACGAAAAGAAGTTTGTTCGTTTATTTGATTTTATAAAAAAATTCCCCCATTATTTCATCGGCTCAAACACTCAGTTGCCTGTTGTTGGCGGTTCAATTCTTACACACGAGCACTTCCAGGGTGGCAGACATATTATGCCTATGGAAAAGGCAGGAGACCTTTATACTTTTGATTGCAAGAATAAAAATATCAAGGCATCTGTTGTTAATTGGCCTATGACTTGCTTGCGTTTATCTGCAAAAGACTGTGATGAGCTTATTCCGGTAGCAAACCACATTTTAAAAACATGGCAGAATTATTCTGACGAAAGCCTTAATATCTTTGCTTTTACCGACGGTAATGAACACAACACCATTACACCTATCACACGTATTAATTCTGAAGGACTTTATGAATGTGACATTGTATTAAGAAACAATCTTACAACAGATGAGCTTCCTTTAGGTGTATATCATCCCCATCCTGACAAACACAACATTAAAAAAGAAAATATTGGCTTAATTGAAGTAATGGGCTTATTTATTCTTCCCGGCAGATTAAAAAATGAGCTTGATGATATCGCAACAAAGTGGCTTAATAATGAAAATCTTGAAGAAACAAACGTTCATTACGACTGGTATAACGGTTTTAAAGATTCATATTCGCCCAAAAACTTTGACGACGCAAAAGAATATATTTACAAATTAGTTGGCGGAGTTTGCGAAAACGTACTTCGCGATGCAGGCGTGTTCAAAGAAGATTCTGAAGGTCGTGAAGGTCTTAAACGCTTTATCAGAGCTTGCGGTTTTGAGGTTTAATGATGGATATTTTGTTTCTTTTAACGGGTTTTGTGTGCGCAATAGCCGTACCGCTTTTAAATCTTGAGTTTTTAGGTTTTAAAGGATTTTTATATAGCTTTATTATGATAATTTTTGCATTTGTCGTTTTTTCATACGTAATATTGTCTGTATTCAAATTAAAAATTTCAAAAATTGATTATTTAAAATCAAAAACAATAGTATCTTGGAATGTTGAGTATACTACAAAATCAAGTAGACTCCCCTATATTATTAGTTTGATATTGGGTATTTTATTTGGCATATTTGTTTATTTCAAAAACGTAGGTTTAGTTGCATCAATTCTCTTATCTTTAGCTTGCGCTTTTACCGTTTTAGGCTGGTGGCTTATGGGAATAAAGCGTTTAGAAAGCAAATTTAGCGAAATCAACTCATTCCTTTTATCCCATATGGGCATAATATACAAAGGTAAAGTTGATGTTTTCAATGGTTATTCAAAAGGTATAACTGAAGCAAAACGTAAAGATAATCTTTTAATTCTTTCGATTTTAAAAAACAAAAAAAATGAAGAAATAAAATTAGATATTCCTTCTGAAAAGTCAGATGAAATTGATGCTTTTATAAACGACCTTAAAAATTATTTTGATGGTGAAAATAATGAGGGGTAACAAAAAACAAAAAATGAACACTGCTTATCAGATTCATCTTGACCTTCTGAAAGCAGCAGGAATAGTCCTTATGGCTATTCCAATATCATCATTACTTGTTATTTATTATATTCTTGAAAAAGGTTTTGAAACGAATATTAACGTTATATATTCAATAGTTGTTATTTCGTTAATTGCACTTGTAGCAGGAATTGTAATTGGCGTTATTTCGTCAATGAAACAAAACGTTGCCGACAGTATTAACGAGAATTTATACGCAATATGGAAATACAAACCTGAAACAATTTATAAATTCTACAGAAAAATGGCTAAATATGAAAAGAAAACTGTATTCTGGAATTTTGTATTATTAGGTTTTGTCACTCTTTTTATAGGTATAATAATGTACAACAACGTTGTGGCTCATTTTTTAGGTATCGTATTTATTGTCGGTGCAATTCTCTTAATTATATTTGCTTTATTGAATCTCCCCTATGCTAAATATCTTATGTTGAAACTTCGAACTCGAATTATGGGCGATGCAAAGGAAATAATTTTTTCAAGAAGCGGTATTTGGTATTGTGGTAAAGTATGTTATTTTGGCGATAACGGAATAACATATCATCGTGTTGAACGCAAAGAAATTCATGGTCAGGATGCCATTGTTTTTTATTATACGCAAACAAGAGGTTTTCAACAAACTGCTATGGAATTAGCTATTCCTGTTGCACCTAAAATGGCATATGCCGCAGATGCATTAGTGGAAGAATTTAACAGAAGCGATCTTTTATCGAAATAATTTGCCGACATTTTGTCGGCTTTTTCAATTATTAATTGAATTGTTTTGTTTTTTCAACGGATTCTATATTGAAATATATTGAAAAATCCGTTATAATAAAAACAACAGGAGGAAAATGAACAATGATTGATATTACCTTTTTAGGCGAAAAAATAAGAAAAAACCGAAAAGAATTAGGTATTACACAAACAGAACTTGCACAAAAGCTTAATATAAGTTTTCAGGCCGTTTCCAACTGGGAAAGGGGCGCCGCACCACCTGATATCGACAATATTGTAAAACTTTCTAAATTGTTTGGAATTACCATTGATAATCTTTTGAATACAACCAACAACGAAGAAAACGTTTATTTAGCAATCGACGGTGGCGGTACAAAAACCGAATTTGTCGCTTTTACGTCTTCAGGAAAAATCTTAAAAAAATTCAGACTTGAAGG
>JAZROC010000331.1:0-4204 GCA_045648525.1 Clostridia bacterium | reverse complement strand
AGCCTAAAACGTGCTCGTCATACTTTTCTTCAACGTGCTCTATCAGCGCTTTCAAAAATTCGCTGGTATCCTTTTTCCATTTTTCGTCGGCTGCGATCTGTGAAAGGTGAGTAAAGGAATTCGGTCTGCCCTCGTTTTCTTCAAGCCACCAAGCACGTGTATCAATTTGAACGTTAACAAAAATATATCCATCAGGTGCGGTTTCGATGAAAAAATCAAGCTGTCTGTCAAGATTGGTGAAATCGTAATTTTTGTCGCCAAACCATACCTCGCCAAAGAGCGAATAGGGTATCTTCAATGCCGCCTGAAGACCTGAAATGTAGGCGTGAAAAATTCTTACGCCTGAATTATAAAAATCGCTTACGTTGTTTTTTGTGGGCCTGAAAGATTTAAAAGCAAGGGTATCAATAATTTCGTCATTAACCGTAACGTAACTTACTCCGTTAACTTTTTTTATCGCAGTTTTCATAATTACCTCTCTTATTTTGTATAATTCATTAATATTTTTACATATAAAAGCCGTTTTGTAATTATATTTTTCAATAAATAAATTGTATTTTTCGCCAAATTATATTATAATGATATAAAAAGGATGTGATAGTTTTGATTTTTGACTGTGAAAGTAATTATACGGTCAGAAGCGTTTTTAAGCAAAGCTGGAGTCAAGGCACCGTAAGTTATCTTGATTTTCCTCGTCCGCGACACGGAATCGTGCTTATTACTTCGGGGCGTATAGTTTTTGTTTTTGATGGAAAAAGTCTTGAAGCCGTAAAAGGCGATATTGTATTTTTACCGAAAAACTCTTATTATAAAACGGTAACCAACGAGGCTGAAGACTATCTTATAAATTTTGATAGTGACGGTATTTTAATAAACACTCCAACCCATCTTTTAAAAAATGCCGAAAACAAATACGGTGATATTTTTAATAAGATAATTGATATGCAGATAAAAGGTGCTTCGGTTTTTTTGATAAAAAGTCAATTTCTTACGTTGCTCGACAGTATTACAAAGGATATGGACAGTTTTACAAAAAATAACGGCTTTATTGACCTTGGAAAACAAATGCTTGAAAGCGAAAAGAATTATTCAATAAGTCAGATTGCAAAGGAATGTGCAGTAAGTGTAAGCGGATTCAGGAGTGCCTTTAAAAGTGCCTGCGGTATATCACCCATAGAATATAAAATGAACATAAAGATTAACCGCGCAAAATATCTTTTACAGTCAACCTCTATGTCCGTAACAGAGATTTCCGATAATCTTGGCTTCTATGATGCCGCGTATTTCTGTAAAACCTTTAAAAAATATACCGGCTGTTCTCCTGTAAATTACGCAAAAAAGAAATCCTTGTAGCGAAATCCGCTTAACTGCGGATTTTTTAATAACTAATTTGTTAAATGAATTGACAAACCCTTTTTTTAAATATATAATATGAAATAAAGGAGTGATTTTATGAAGAAATTTAACGGTTTAACCGAAAAAAGACTTTTGGAGATTTTAGATAAAATCAAAACCGTAAAAGCAGTTTTATTAGGTGATATGTGCCTTGACGTATATTGGTCCTGCGATATGACAAAAAGTGTGTTATCTCGCGAAACACCGCATTTTCCGTTGCCTGTTACGGAGGAAAGAATGGCTCCGGGGGCAGGCGGAAACGCATTAAACAATATGGCAACGTTGTCTGAAAAGGTTTCTGCCATCGGTGTTATAGGTGATGATTGGCGCGGTATGTGCTTGAAAAAATGCTTTAATGAGCGCGGAATTGACACTAAATATATAATTGAAAATGCAGGGCGCATAACAAATGCCTACTGCAAGCCTATGCGCAGGGGATATTTGGGTTTTGAAGTTGAAGACCCGCGTATCGACTTTGAAAGTTTTTCAAAAATCAGTGATGAAACAGAAGAGCTTTTAATTAAAAATCTTCGTGAAGCAGTTAAAAATGCTGACGTTTTATGTATAAGCGATCAGTTTGAGTTTGGTTGTGTTACCGATAAAGTCCGTGAAGAAATAAACAACATTGCAAAAAATATTCTTACAGTTGTTGATAGTCGCTCAAGAATTGCGTTTTATAGAAATGCTTTTTTAAAACCCAATGAAATTGAATGTGCCCGCGCCCTTAACGTTGGAAGCGAAGAACTTGTTGAAGGCAAAAACAACCTTGAGCTTTTAAAGGCTTTTGGCGAAAAGACAAACTCAAAGGTTTGTATGACTTTAGGCGCAAAGGGTGTTGAAATTTATAACGGCAAGGATATTATAAAATCGGGCGGTGTAAAGGTTTCGCCTCCCATTGATACCTGTGGCGCAGGTGATTGCTTCCTTTCGGCATTTTCTCTTGCTTTAGGCGCAAATGCAACTGAAGAAGAAGCCGCCGCATTAGGCAATCTTGCTTCGGCAATATGCGTTAAAAAGGTTAACACGACCGGCAGTGCATCAAAGGAAGAAATTATTGACTTGTTTATGAGTGTTGCAGAAAATGAGTAAAGCAAACAATTCAGTTTTAATGAAAGAACAAAATCGTGCTCACGTTTTAAGGCTTATTCGCAAAAATCCTCTATCACGCGCAGAAATTGCAAGGTTGACGGGGCTTACCCGTGCGGCAGTTTCAATAATAGTTGATAAACTTATTGATGAAAAGCTTGTTATTGAAGGTGAAGCGGTAAAATCATCTGCAGGCAGGCATCCGACTTTGTTGCAACTTAACAATAATGCTTTTTATGCTTATGGTATTGACGTTACCAGGGACGGCTTGTTTCTGACACTTTGCGATTTTGCAGGTGAAATCAAAAAAAAGATATTTTTAGGGTTTTTTGAGAACGAAGAAGCAACGATTAATGCTATAGCGCAGATTTTTGAAAACTACGAAAAAGCCATAGGAATTGGTATTTCAGCACCGGGACCTCTTGATAGCGAAGAGGGAATTATACTTCAACCGCCAAACTTTGACCATTTCAATAATTACAATATTAAAAAAGCCCTTGAGGAAAAGTTAAATCTGCCCGTGTTTTTTGAAAAGGACACCAATGCTCTTGCGCTGGCAGAAAAAAATCTGACACAAAAGGATAACTTTTTATACTTGCTTGCCGACCACGGTTTAGGCGGTGCCTTTATAAAGAACGGCACTTTGTTTAAGGGTGCAAAGGGGCAGGGCTGTGAAATAGGGCATATTTCCCTTAACGTAAACGGTGAAAAATGCTCCTGCGGAAATAAGGGTTGCGCAAGTCTTTATACTTCGGTGCAGGCGGTTGCAAAAAATGCAGGGGAAAGCAATTATGAAAGTGTTTGTCTATCGGCTTTTAACGGCAGAAAAAGCGCAATAGATGCGCTGAAGGCGCAGGGCGAAATGTTGGGGTATGCTCTTGTTACTTTCGTTAATCTGTTTGAACCTGAAAGAATAATTTTAGGTGGAGAAATTAAAAAGGCGATGCATTTTTTAAAACCTGAAATTCAACGGATTTTAAAAATGCACAGATTTTCGCAGGCAACTGATATAATTATTGAAGGGTCAATGCTTAAAGACCGTGCTTCATCGCCTGCACAAATGGTACTTGAAAATTATTTCACGAAAGGAATTTTATAAATGAGAATTTTAGAGAATTTTGAAAAGCACAAAATAAACGCAGTTATTTTTGATTTTGACGGCACAATTTCAACACTTCGTTGCGGTTGGGAAAACGTTATGGCTCCAATGATGGAGGAGTATCTCTCGAAAACTGAAAACGTAAAAGAAAAGGTAAAAGACTTTATTGATGCTTCAACGGGCATACAGACAATTCTGCAGATGAAATGGCTTGCGGAGCAGGTTGCTTTGCAGGGTGACACTCCAATGGATATCTGGGAATACAAGGCAGAGTACAATCGTCGTTTAATGGAAAGCGTAATGGAAAAACGTCAACTTGCATTAGAGGGACACCGCGACGAATATCTGATAAAGGGCACAGAAAATTTCTTAAAAGCGTTAAAAGAAAAAGGCATTAAACTTTATGCCGCAAGCGGTACTGACGATGCTGACGTTAAAAAGGAAGCAGAGGTTTTAGGTGTTGCAAAATATTTTGATTCAATAGAGGGCGCAAAACCCTTTTCGGAAAATTGTTCAAAGGAAGCAACAATAAAAGAACTTATGAAAAATCATGAGGGCAGTGAGCTTATGGTGATTGGCGACGGTCCCGTTGAAATTCGTTTAGGCAAGGAAGCAGGTGCCCTT
>JAZROC010000330.1:0-3359 GCA_045648525.1 Clostridia bacterium | reverse complement strand
ATAGGTGTTTTCGGGATTATCACTTGTAACTTTTTTGCCTGCTTTAACGTTGTCGAGTTCCTTGTTAAAGGCAGATTTTGTTATATTGTATGCTTTAAAAAGCTCCTTTAATTTGTCGGTGGGAGTTTCCAAAATAGCCGACATAATATGTTCAACCGAAAGATATTCGTCGCTGTTTTTCTTCATTAACTTTTCGGCATTAACAAAAATCTTGTCAGCCTGCGCGGAAAGATAAACTCTTTCCATTGCCCCTGAAACCTTGGGAAATGTGGAAATTACGTTTTTCAATGCGGCAATAAAGCCGTCAACCTCCACGTTCATTTTTGAAAAAAGGCTATAAATAAGTCCGTTTTCATCTGCTAAAAGAGCATAAGTAATATGTTCGGGCAATAATTCCTGATTATTGTTTTCGCTTGCGATGCGTTGGGCTTCCTGAATAGCCTCGATGGTCTTTTTCGTTAATTTGTCTGTCATATCAGGACCTCCTTTATTGTGTGTGCTTTTAATTTTAAAAGAATATCATTTTCATTATATTTGCCTGCAAGATAGTTTTTCATACAATCGTCAAAAAGTTTAACGTAACTGCTTATTGCGTCGGCAACTTCCTTTGCGGTGTAGGTTTTATTTTTGCTTAAGGAAATACTGCGTATAAAGCGGTTTTCGGTAAGAGAATAGACGGCATTATTGTTAAAAACGTTGCTTTCAAGGTAACACCATAATTTGAAAAACTCGTTCATACGACCGATAAGTTCAGAGGATTGTGTGCGGAAAATTACGCTTAACCTGCCTATTGCGCCGTCGTTTTCGGTTTTAAAAAGTTCAACGTCATATTTTACGGTGGGGCGGTAGCGGTAATCAAGGTTGCCCCTTAAACTCATTGTGCTTTTCTGCGGAAGAACTTCAGGCACCAGATGGGTGCTTGCGTTTATAAATTCCTCGATAGTCTTGAAAATGCTTGAAATTTTCATTTCAGGGGTAACGTATGAAACGTATTCTGCCAGAATCTGATTTATTAAATTTGAACGATTAGTGTTCTGCCTTAATGCAAGACGGTCAATTTCATATACTATTTCGTCGGTCAAAATTACGCTGTATAAACTTTTGCTCATAATTTCATCTGCCTTTCTTTAAAAAAATTGTAAGACAAAAAGAAACTTTTGTCAATAGATTTATATAAATTCTCACACAAGTTTCATAAAAGTGAGTGCAAATTATATGAAATTTCACATAAAAAAGGAAAAAATTAAGAAAAATAGTAAAAATTATGAATTTTTTATAAATAGGGTATTGACAAAGGATTTTTACTTTGTTATAATGAAGGTGAAAATAAAAAGAAAGACGTGAGTCCAATGGCAACAGAAGAAGTGATAATTAAATAATACCTGTGGCTGTTGAGCTTTAGGGCGGAAAGTAGTGGCTTTGCCCAAGGCGAAAGAATTTTTAGAAAGGATAATTGGTCCAATGTACTAAACCGAGATACCATCTTTTAAAAAGTAAAGGACGTGGTTTTTCATGAAAAAAAGGTTCTATCTCGAAATCTTGTAAGAAAGGAAACGGTCCAATGTTCTAAAAAGGCGCATAAGCGCGTAAAAAATGTAACAATGTGAATTTTCAAGGATGTGGTCTTATGACAAAATTCAAAAGCTTGAAAATCTAAGAAAAGGAAATTAGTCCAATGTACTATTTAGTTTTAAACCAAGACAATTAAATAAACTTAACATATAGAATTAATGAAATATAGTTATTATATTTGAAGCTCCTGCAACGGCAGGAGCTTTTTTTACAGCGCGAGAAATCTCCAAAATTCTGTGTTACGGCATTTTATGAAAACTCGGTTACTTACAACGTCGGCATAAGCTACGTTTTACGCTTTCCGCAAATATGCGAAAAGCTTTTTTTACTCCGCTATGCCTCCTTTTTCCCAAAATGCAATACTGCATTTCGGGAGCCCTGATTAGCGCCCTCGCTTTCAAAAAGCCGTGCCTTGAATTTTGAATTTTCTCGCACTGTAAAGGTAAGGGAGAAGCGCGAGAATTCTCCGTCTTAGTGCAAAAAGTTATTTCCTATACTCTTTGGGCGTGTGGCCGGTTACTGAAATAAATATTTTGCGAAAATAGTTTGATGATGAAAAATTCAATTCTTCGCTTATTTCTTCAATGGTTTTGTCGGTTAAAGTAAGCATATCAATGGCGTTTTGAACCAACAAATTGTGTTTATACTGTATGGGGGTAAGGGTTGTTTGCTTCTTGAACAGGGCAAAAAAGTGTGATTCGCTTAATTTGCAAAGTTGTGCAAGTTCTCTTATTGAAATATTTTCTTTGAAATGACTTTCAATATACTCTATGGCAGGCGAAATAGTGGAGTTTTTTAAAAAATGTTCCTTTTTCATTTTAGGATAAAGGTTATAAAGCATAGAATAAAGCACTGCCATAAATTCAAGACTGTTCTGCGCCTGAAACATTTGGTGGAAATAATCAACGCTAAAGTTTTTAACTATCTGAAAAGGATATTCGTTGTATGCTGAATTAACGTTAAAGGCAAAGTCAATGGAATAAAACTCAATTTCAGGGTGCCCGTACCAGAAAGAATAATAGCGCGTACCTGCGGCAATATATATAAGGTCGCCTTCTTTTGCATAGTATTTTTTGCTCTTATATAAAAATTCGCCCTCGCCCTTCAAAAGATAACCGATGCAATGATTTTTGAAATTAAGCGGTGTGTTTTTCGTGTGGTGTACGCTGAATTCATATTTGGTGATTGTTCCGTGTCGGATATATTCTGTCAACATATAATAACCTCATAGTATAGTAGTGATTTTTAGTAGTATATCATATTGAAAAGGTTGAGTCAACATAGTATAATATGTGAGAGGTGAAAATAATGAAAACTAAACAAATTCTTTTTACAAAAATAAATACTGCTGAATTAGTTGAAAGTGAGCTCCCTGAATTAAAGGAAAACGAGGTAAGGATAAAAACTGAATTTTCAACTATTTCGCAGGGAACGGAAAAGGCAAATATTACGGGAGATCCCAACGTAAACGGCGCAGGGGCAAGCTCGGTAATTTTTCCACGTACTTGCGGTTATTCAAGCGCAGGTACGGTTATTGAGATCGGCAAAAAAGTTCAATCTGTTAAAGTGGGGGACAGAGTAGTTGCTACGTGGGGACATCACAAAGAAATAAATCAGCTCGATGAAAAACTGCTCGTTAAAATGCCTGACGGAATTTCATTTTCTGAAGCATCAATGACTTTGATTGCGTCCTTTTCTTTGGCGGCAGTAAGAAAGTGTCGCGTTGAAATAGGGGAAAGCGCAGTTATAATGGGGCTTGGTATATTAGGTCAGTTTGCGGTTATGTT
>JAZROC010000329.1:0-1693 GCA_045648525.1 Clostridia bacterium | reverse complement strand
TAATTTACGCTTTTGAAATGCTGTGGAAAGATACTGATGATACTTTTTAAACGTAGGCAAATCACTCATCAGGTCGCCCCAAGTACCGCAAGACATTTCGTTTGAATAACAGTAATAACGCAGGTGTTTTACGTTGTTGTTTTTTAAATAAAGCAACGTATCTGCAACGCGTTCGCAGTATAATTCCATTTCTTCGTCAGAAAAATGAACTTTGCCTTTTGCACCTGCAAGATAAATGGGGGTGTCCGTTACTTTTTGCATTTTATTGTAATACTCAATAAAGGAGTCCATTGATTCCTTCGTCCAATCGTCATAACCGCCTAAAGTACGCATAAAACCGGGCAAAATTTCGCGGTAGCATTTGCACAAAAGTTGTTCAAAATGCTCTTTTTTTATAATGGGGTATAGAAGCGCCTCATTGTTATGAAAGCCTATGCCACCAAAAAACTGAGCATATTTTGCTTTAGTTATTTTTATATTTTCCATAAATCTACCTCATATATTATAATATTCAAAGCCATAAAGTTCTGCAATGTTCTGAAGCTCTTTGGTATAGTCGCCATCGACAATTCCAAAATGTTGTGTAACACCTGCTTCTGCAAGTTTTTTGAAAAAGACTTCGTTTTTTAAGGAAGTATGTCTGAAATCAGCGTGAGAATAACTTGCGAGATAATGTTTGGTTTTTAGACATTCAACCGTAGAAAAAACCATTTTCATTTTACCGTTACATTCGGAAATATGCAATATCGTTTTTACGCCTTCAGGGAAAACGTACCAAGCAAAAGGCGCGCCTGCATATTTGTAATTGCTTTTTGCAAAACGTGTATCTCTGCCTATCACAACATTTTCAGGTGTTTGCGTATAATCGTTAGGACCTGCGTGTCCTGCGGCAAAAATATTACGCTTTCCGTCTATGTAGAAAGGTTCAATAAAATTTACGTGATTTCCAGATACAAGCTTTAAAATATATACTGCAAGTCCTGCTCCTAAATCGCCTTCAGGCACAACTGTCAAAGCATCTTTTTCTAAAAGCGGTGAAAATCCGGGGCGCAAACCAACTTCTTCCATAAGCGGCTTTTCAATATCGTTAAGGACGAGCAGGTCAGTGTCTATGTTGTGAGCGGCTCTTTCCATTCCTATAGTTGCCTTAACAGAAGCGAAAAATTTATCTTTATCTACGTCAGGCAAAATTTTATATTTTTCGGTTAAGTTGTTAAGATGCTTCAAAACCTCATCGTCATTAACCTTATCAATTTCTCTTATTAATTCAGGTATAGCAATAAATTTAAGTTGAGCGCCAAATGTTTTAAAAATGTTATACGGGTCAACGTAAGTTGCCCACATTGCTTCGTTATAGTGTGATAACAAGGAGATAACTGCGCCTTTTAAACGGTTTTTAACTATGGCAGCTCTGCCGAAAGCTAAAATTTCTTCTTTGATTTCATCTATTGAACCGATAAAAACTTTTCGTTGTGACGGCGCAAAACGTTTAAGCGAGCCTGAACCAACAAGAAAGCCTACTAACGAACCGTATGATAAAAAGTCAACAAAATCATCTTCGTCAAAAGTATTTTCGTAGTCAATATCATTTCGCACAACAGAAGTATAAAATAGGGGAATATCGGTTATCTCATTAAGCGCGTTTATCCACGCTTCGTCTTCCGACCATGATAAAAACATAACCGTAATCATA
>JAZROC010000328.1:0-4635 GCA_045648525.1 Clostridia bacterium | reverse complement strand
AACTGCCGTACTTAATTACCTTTACGGTATGGCATCAAAGAACTCAAGTTTCACCACTTCAAACAACGCAACCTTTAATTCAATAGCAGGAAAAGTATATCAGTTCAGGGAAACGCAGATTAACCAGAACTTACGTTCGCTTATTTTGCAAAACGGCATTGTAAAAGACAAAGAAAAATATATTGACAGATTATCATATCAGAACAAAGACACAGATTTTGACCGTCAGAAAAACGACGCTTCCTACACTCTTTGCAACGACGCTATTGAGATGTACAGCGAAGAAATGACACGAATCGTCCTCGTACCCACGTGGGATCAGTCAGGCAAATACTATATGGGCAGAACGAAAGTCGGAATTGACGAATTATCGGTTATGGCAACAACGTTCAGCGATTACGTTGCATCTAACGAAAAAGAAATTATGAATAATCAGTTGGTAATTGATAAGATAAATTCAGGTACTCAATCTTCTGATTTTTATTCTTCAACAGATTCAATGGTTTCTTCAATTTACGACAACATAAAGGATTTTGAAAAAGAAGCAATAACTGCCGGACGAGAATATTCACGACACAAAATGAACCAATGCGTTGCAATAAGTATTCACGGCACTTCACTTACCGGTGAATTAAAGGCTTTGGTGTTGTTTGCCGCCTTTACTTACGTTGCAATTATGCTTAATCAGATTTCAAAGAAATTTCCCAAAAAGGCATAAATTATCTGACGGAGGAAAACGATGAAAAATTTTCAGATTTTAAGATATATAAAAAAACTTCTGCCGATAATAATTGTCTTGTGCCTTGTGGCAACTTGCTTCGTTTATTATAAACTTTCGACGTCAAATTCCTACATTGCATCAGAAGTTATTCACTATAACGACCCGCAGGCAGAAAAGGGACTTGCGCCCACAGGCGATAAACTTGACGTCAACGAAATCAAGTCCTCGGCAGTAATGTCAAAGGTTGTTGATATGATGGGACTTACCGGCATCTATTCAGTTGACAGCCTTATATCAAGAATTAACATTACACCCGTTGAAGATCCGGACAAGGTTGCACAAAAAGACGCTATGCTTGAAGAGGGTGAGGAATATATATATGAACCCAGCACCTTTATCGTTTCCTTTGCGGCAACAAGCAGCGAGGGTCCCGATTTTTCAAGAACGGTGCTTGATAATATTCTTGACGTTTATTTTGAGCGTTTCAGCCAACAGTACGTAAACGTTTCACCTGCTGACAACACTATAAAAAATCTTGACAAAAACGACTACGATTTCATTGAAATTATGGAGTTAATTGACTCAAGTATTAACAATACTCTTACCACGTTATATCAACGTATTGATCAAAATAATTTCTTCAGGTCAAGCGAAACGGGTACAACTTTTACCGAGCTTGCCAATGAGTTTGATTATTTAAGACACGTTAAAATCTCTTCAATTTTATCTGATATCTATAATTATCAGATTACCAAAGACAAATCAATTCTCATTTCTGACTACACCACGAGAATTGACAACAACAACATTTCAAACGCAAAAGAAGAAAGCATTGTAGAAGACGTAGTTACCGTTATTAATGCTTACGTAGAAAAAATGCGTGATTCGGGAAACACGAATATCAGTTACGAATACATTCTTGATACTCTTCACGAAAAAAATCTTCAAGATTATTTCGGCGACCAGACCGTTACCTACGACGAATTGATTTACAGTTGGCGCGACCACGAGGAAAGCAGAAAGCACGCCATTATTGATTCCGCCTACTGCAAATATATAATCGACACCTTTACCGCCTGCAAAGACGGTTGCAACGGTGAATGTAAAACCACGAAAAAAACCTGCGTGGAGTTTCACAATGCCGATTATGCTACAATAAAAGCGTCTGTTGAAAGCGATATCAACGGACTGATTGACGAACTTAATTCCCTTTACGAAATTACCACTTTAACCAACAACGAGTACAACAAATATCTTGGCGCAAGTTATATTTCCGTATTATCTTCATCGTCTATCAGGGAAAGTATCAACGTGCTCTTATATACGGCAATTGCATTCTTCTTCCTTGTTGTGCTTTGTTGCGGTGGTGCTATCTTGTTAGGCCGTATAGGCGACATAGTAAATTATATTTTCTATACCGACCATCTTACAGAATTAAGCAACCGCGCGTATTTTGATAAATATCTGAAGTCTAAAAACAAAAAACTTCTTGATGACGGCGTTGTTTACTGCACGGTTGATATTTCAAATCTTGCAGAAATCAACAGCGTTTACTCACGTGAAGTTGGCGACGGCATTATCAAGATGTTTACCGAATACTTAAAAGAGAGCTTCGGCAAATCGAAAACCGAATATATTTATAACGGCAACGGAAGTTTCATTATGCTTACGGAAGAAGCAGATTACATTACCGTTGAAGATATAATGAGATTATTCAGATTACGTCTTGACGACAGAGACGAACATAGAAGCGTTGTAATCAAATACAAAATCGGTATTGCCGAAACGTTTAAACAAAACAAAACTGCAAGAAAACTGCTTTCAGAAGCCATCGAAAGCAAAAAACTCTTTGTTTCTGAAATAGGAACAGACTAATTACGCCAATTTAGGGGAAAGGGGGCGAAATCTTGGAAAATAAACTTCTTGAAAAAGTTAAAAGTATTTATTTTATACTTGTAGCCGTAATGATGTATTATTTTCTTAACGAATATATTAATCTTGGCTTATTCGTTACTTTTCGCCATGCTTTCGCGCTCCTTCTCTTCTTTTCCGCGGCATTAATATTTTTATTTAAACCAGACGTAGCAAAAGGTGTTACCGCTTTTAAAGAAGCTTGTATTTACAGTGTTCCCCTTTTAGTTACTACTGTCGTTTCCCTCTTTATCTGGTTTGTGGAAACCGTAGATGTCAGCGTTATATCCCGCGGACTTTCAAGTTCATTTATATATACCAATATGCTCTCCTTTGCTTTAGGCGCAGGCGCGCTGTTATATATATTCGGCAGTCGCGGTATTTGGTATAACCTTATTGCAATTCTCATTGCAAACATACTGATGATATTTACAATTATTCTGCAACACGGACTTGGCATCTTTTTTTCCGAGTTTATTACTCTTATAGTAACGTTTGCAGGCGAAACGGGTGAAGTTATCATTCAGGCGGAAATTCACGAACTTGCTTTCTGTCTTGGCGCATATCTGATATATATGCTTTATAAGCCAAGAAAAAATATCATCTATTTCATTTTGCTTTTTTTAACTCTGTTCTGTTTCTTGACGGCTTTTAAGCGAATTGCTATTATCGCCATTGTCATTGCTCTGTTTTTCGGGTATATTTTAAAGTTCATTGCGCGCTATAACAAGAAAAGCGCAGGCAGGCTGGTTACCATTCTTACCATATTGATAATCGCCATACTGATAGGCTATATTGCAATTATAAAGAGCGGTGCTTTTGAGTTACTTGAAAAGGCAGGCATAAACACCACCGGTCGTGCTGAAATTTACAACGCGGTTGACAAGTTTTATGAGTTCAGCCCCGACTTTTTAGGCAACGGAATCGGCTTTCTGACCTATCAGTTAAACACCTTTATGAATTTGGACGTTGCATCTGTTCACAACGATTTTTTACAGCACTTTATTGATTTAGGTTTCTGGGGTTACATTATATGGCTTATTTCAATGACTCTTGTCAGAACCAAGCACTTTGGCAGAAACGGCAACGTTGATAATGCCATAATTACGTTTATTCTTACACTTTATCTTATTATCGTATCGTCAACAGACAACACAATGAACTATCGCTTATTAACAGGTGTTCTGGCAATTCTGATGATAGGAAATAATTTTAACACCAATGCACAAAGAACAGAAATGAAACTTTACGGTCACGTTAACAAAAAAGAAGAAAGTGACTCTTTATTATGAAAATTTTAATGGTAAATAAATTTCTCTACCCCCGTGGCGGATGCGAAACTTATATGCTTCATCTTGGCGAACGTCTTGAAAAAATGGGGCATCAGGTTGAATACTTCGGTATGTTTGATAAAAAAAATACCGTTGGCAATTCTTTGGGAAAATACACGCAAAATATGGATTTTCACTCAACAGGATTGGCAAGATTTTTATATCCCTTCAAAATAATTTTCTCCTTTGAAGCAAAAAGGAAAATTATGCAGGTCATTGACGATTTTAAACCTGACATAGTTCATATGAACAACATCAATTTTCAACTTACACCATCAATAATCTACGGCATAAAGAAGAAGGGCATTGCTCTGGTACAGACGGTGCACGATTATCAGATGATTTGCCCTAACCACCTTTTATATAATTTTGATAAAAACGTGCCCTGCGAAAAGTGCATCAACGGTTCACGAACAAACTGCATTAAAAACAAGTGTATTCACTCTTCTACCGTTAAGAGCATTTTAGGCGCCATTGAAGCCAAACTATATTCCCTTTTAAAAACCTATAAAAAGGTTGATTTGTTTATTTGTCCCAGTAATTTCCTTGAAAATAAGCTTTTATCGGCAAATGAACTTTATAAGGGCAAAACTAAAACCATACATAATTTTATTGACAAAGAAAAATTCTCCGACACCAACCGCAAAGGAGATTCCTATATCGCTTTTATCG
>JAZROC010000327.1:0-1868 GCA_045648525.1 Clostridia bacterium | reverse complement strand
CTAAAGACGTTGTGTTTTCAGGAGTTTCAGGAGAAGAAGTTGCTTCGGGAAGTGTTTCAGGTTGTTCTTCCACTTCAGGTGTGGGAGTAGGCTCGCCCAAGGCTTCTTCCTTGGTATCGTACACCTTAAGTTTGAAAGTAGGTGCGGGAAGGTCATTGGA
Source organism: Clostridia bacterium (assembly GCA_045648525.1). Lineage (GTDB taxonomy): Bacteria > Bacillota > Clostridia > Christensenellales > QALW01 > UMGS1322. The sequence continues at coordinate 1,708 of JAZROC010000327.1, read as the reverse complement.
GTTGCCTAAATTTGCAACGTATTTAAGGTCACCGTTACCTTCGGGATAATCAACGAATGCAAGATTATCAATACCGTAAGCTACGCTTTTTACCTGATCCACAACACGTGATGCCTTTAAAAGCACCTCATCCTTACCGATAATTTCCGCTTCAACGTTGCGCTTGTTTTCGCCCAAATCAATTTTAAAGCCTGAAAGTTTTTCGTGTTGACCGATTCTCTTTAAACCGTCACCAACATTTTTAAATTTAATAACAACACCTTCATCGGTTTTATACGCGTATTCGGGCATAGGCGAAGTTACATAGTTTTCATCACCGATACCGTAAAGACGGCAAAGAGCAAGATCGGCAAGTCTTTCACCAATAGGCTTCTTGTAGTTGGGATGCGAAATATCCGTATCACCATTTGCAGGACGGACACCGTGGTCCATAGAAACTACCATTGCTGAATTTTTAATAACAGAAAGACCGTCAAACTGAACGGCACGCTGTTCGGGAACGCCGTTCCACTTGTCTTTTATGTGCGAAGAAAGCTGAACGTAATAGAAGGGGAAATCCTGATTCATTTTTTCCCTTAAATCTTCAACGTAAATATTTACGTATTCGTTATATTTGCCGTAATCCTGTATTGCGAGATCCATTTCACTTTCGCCCTGATAAAAGAGCATTGCCTTAATGCTTGTGTTAATAAAAGGATGCATTAAAGCGTTATACATACCTGATACGGGAATGTTGTTTTCATATCGGAAATATTTTGCCTTTTCAGACGCTTCCTTACTCATAAGCTGACTTACCGGCGAACCGCTTGATGCAACCATAATTATACCAACGGGAACGCCTGCATCTTTTACAACCTTATGGGCAAAGAAGAAGCCTATTGCAGATAAGTTTTTTGCAGAGGAAAAAGTTTCTTTTTTCCACTTTTTACCCTTTAAAACATCAGGCTGAGGTGCGTTCATCACATCAGGATTTATCGTAGCATCATAATTTTTCTGTTCAAAAAAGCGAATCATCTCTCCGGTTTCATCAACCCACGCTTTTATTTCGTCATTTGAATACTCGTTTCCGCAAGTATTTAGAGCCCTTTCAGCATTAGACTGACCGCCTACAAGATAAACGTCACCAACTAAAATACCCGTAAATGTTTTTGTAAAATCGCCCATTGTAACGGTTAAGTCATTTTCCGTTTTATCCATTGCCATTTCGGGAAGAACAGCGCACCACTCACCGTTTTCATCAACGGTTGCATCAATCGTCTGACCTTTAAATGAAACGGTTATTTTTTCGCCTTTTTTATCACTCCAACCCCAGATTTTATTTTTTGCATCACGCTGAAGTACCATATCGTTGCCTATTGCGCCTGATACGGTAAAGGGGACGGTTTCTACGTTTTCATCGGCAAAAACAGTTATACTTACCGTGCTTATAATCATTACTAAGCTTAAAACAATTACTAATATCATTTTCATTTTTTTATCCTTGCTTGTACGCCTTAAAATATGAATTATACTATTTTTTCTTTTTAGCCTTTATGGCAACAAATACAGCGCCAACTGAAATTATAACTGCAACGCCTACAACTGCTACGCCTATCCATACGGTTACGGGTGTTTCAGGTGTTTCGGGTGTTTCGTTATTTTCATCGGGAACAGGCTCGTCAGTTTCCACTATTTCAGGCGTTGGAGTAGGCTCGCCCAAGGCTTCTTC
>JAZROC010000326.1:0-12164 GCA_045648525.1 Clostridia bacterium | reverse complement strand
TATTTCCCACATTTTTTCTGAATCCGCATCTGATGAAAGAAACTTTCCGACGTTGTTTAAGGGATAATTCATTTTAAAGAATTTTATATCAGGTAAGGTTGCTTCACCCTCAATTTTAACTTCAATAAAGCGGAAGCATTGCCAGAAGAAAGTTTCAAAAATCTGCTCGGTGCCATCAAGAATAATTACATCCTCAGAGCCGAACAAGAAACCGCTTTCATCGTCGCGCATTTCTTTATATAAGCGGTCTTGATTTTCTCTTTTTTTCCAATAGGCTTCTGCATAGGTCAAGGTGATTTTAGTGCCCTTTGCACCATTAACCTTAAACTGCACCGCGCCCGTTGAATGTACGCCCGCGTTTAATATAAATGAAGTATCTTTGCCTGAAAAATTCTCGTAATTTACAAACTTTTGCTCAATATAGGTAAGAGGCGGAATAGGCGATTTTATAAGTCGGTAAACTTGCGCTTCGCCTGCGACTTCAAAGATATCGGTAAAATATTCGTTAACCCAAGGACTTTTTAAGAGAGTTAAAATTTTGGCAAAAACAAATTCCCTTTCAACGTTATTGAAATTAATTTCCTGAAAAATGCCTGCCATTGATGCGCCATATTTGATTTTTGTGGGCGGAAGAACTGTAAATTCGGGACAAAAAGATACAAGCCAGCTTTCGTCGGTAATGAAGGTGTTTTCGTCAATATTGATTATGGCGGCAACACCTGCAAATGCGCCTACAAGCATAGTTTCAACGTGACCGCGCCCTCCCCTTACGGCAACGGGGTCAAGATGCACAACGTAAATCGAAATTTCGTTTTCGCCTGAATTAATATATGGCAGAATGTCAATAGTATCGTAAAAAGAATGAAATTCGCTTCTTTTTGCAGGACCAATCTGCACTAATTTATTGTTTACGTATAAACGGTATTTTGTATCGGCAGAAAGTTTTATTTCGGCTTTTTCAGGTGTGTTTATCTGAAAAGTCTTTTTAAATTGAAAAAGACCTGCCTGATGCCCAAGTGTTTCGTGCGTTATCCACATAAAAAGTTACCTCGTGATTTTATTTTTTTATATTATATCATAGTTGAATGGGAAAGTAAATATCAGAATTTGCTGTAAAAGTTGTTATTTTACCATTTATATGGGCGAGGCTTTTTTGTACAAAAATTGGCAGAGGAAAAACCTCTGCCGAAATCTTCACCTTATCTTATGCCCACCACATTTCGCCCATAGGCTCAAATGACATAATATCTTTTAAGAAGTCGATGGCCTTTTCAAGACCTTCTTCAACTGACATAAACATATCTTCGTGTTCAATGGAAAGCACACCGTCGTAGCCAACCATACGAAGCATACTTACGAAATTCTTCCACTTCTGTGTGTCAAGACCGTAACCAACTGTTCTGAAAGTCCATGAACGGTTTAAAACGTCAGAATAATGACCTGTTGAAAGAACGCCTGCCTTTTTGATGTTTGCTTCATCTAAGAAAGTATCCTTTGCGTGAACGTGATGAATAGCGTCACCGCCAAGAACGCGAACTGCTTCAGCAGGATCCATACCCTGCCAGATAAGGTGGCTTGGGTCGAAGTTTGCACCGATTGTATCACCTACTGCTTCACGAAGGCGAAGAAGTGAGGTTGTGTTATATACGCAGAAGCCGGGGTGCATTTCAAGAGCAATCTTCTTTACACCGTGAGCGTTTGCAAACTTAACGGCTTCTTTCCAATAGGGGATAAGAACCTCGTTCCACTGATAATCAAGAATTTTTGCAAAATCTTCAGGCCATGAGCAAGTTACCCAGTTGGGAGTTTTATCTTCAGGTGAACCGCCGGGACAACCTGAGAAAGTAACGATAGTGTCAACACCAAGCTGTTCAGCCATTAAAACTGTTTTTTCAAAATCATCCTGAAATTTCTTTGCAACCTCTTTATCGGGATGAACGCAGTTACCATGGCAGGAAAGTGCGGCAATCTTCATATCATATTTTTCCAAAAGACCGTTAAGCAACATATTGCTTTCGGGGAAACCCAAATATTCATCGGGGTTAAGGTGTGTGTTTCCGGGGAAACCGCCTGTGCCAACTTCAAGGGTGTGCACGCCTCTTTCGGAAAGCCATTTTAAAGCATCTTCAAAGCTTCTGTCATAAAGTGGAACTGTTAATACGCCAAGTTTCATAATTTTTTCTCCTTAATTAAAAATCTTATTTAGATTGTCAATACAAATTTTTACGCTGTCTAAAGGTGCGCAGGTGTACTGTTCTTGCTCGATAATGCCGATAGAAGTGCCTGCTTTTTCGGCTTCAGTCATAATCTCTTTCCAGGGAAGTATGCCGTTACCGAACTCAATGTTGCTTCCGTCTGAAGCAAATTCCTTCATATGCACGGAAATAATTCTGCCTTGATTTTCTTTAATAAATTCAACGGGGTCAAGACCTGCAGTTTTTACCCAGAAAACGTCGGGCTGTAATTTCATACCGTTAATTGAACGGATATAATCCATAGGGCATTTGCCTGAATCGAATTTCTTGAATTCGTGGGCATGGTTGTGATAGCCGAAATCGAAGCCTTCCTTCTTAAATGCTTCCATCATTTTGCCGATTTTGTCAACGGACTCCTTTGCCGCTTCTTCGTCGGGGAAAGAGTAATAGGGAAGAACAATATGGTTGTTACCTACTGCGTGGTTAAATTCAACCTCGTTTTTAAAGGCTTCTGCATTTTCATAAAGATGGTAGCCAACGTGGGAAGAAATGCCTTTAATACCTAAATCGTCCAAAAGCGTCTTCATTTCATTGCCGCTCATACCGTAATAGCCTGCAAACTCAACGTTTTTATAACCCATTTCGGCAAGCTTTTTTATTGTAGAAATATGGTCTTTTTTAGTATCATCTCTTAAAGAATAGAGCTGTAAACCAAACGTATAATTCATAAAAATTCACCTCGGTTAATAGTATAAGTCAAAAAGCCGATGTTTTCAAGACTTTTTATATTTTTTTTAGGACAAATCTATTTTATCTTTTTGAAGTTGCCGACGGTTTCGTTTACCGTTTCCGAAAAAGCGAAAGTGTCGTCGTATTTTTTTAGGATATTATTAAATTCGTAAATCTGATGATTGTTAACAACGCACAGAAGCACCGTTTTCTTATCGTGGGAAAATGAGCCCAATGCAGAAATTTCAGTTGAGCCGTGCTTGAGGGTTTTCTTTATTTCGTCGGTAATTTCTTCTGCGTGAGTGGTGATAACCGTAAACTTGCAGGCGGTTTTCGTACCTTTAATAATGTAACTTCCCAAAAAGCTTGAAATGAAGCAATAAAGCACGCAAAGGCATACGGGTTTATAGTTGTAAATAAGGGTGCCTGCAACGTCAGGCTCGGCATAAACGAAAAATGAGGTAATGGCAACGACGGTATTAAGGGAAAAAGTCACCCAGAAAAAGTTCATATGTGGACGCTTTTTTGAAATGTACTTTGAAACAATATCGGTACCGCCCGTTGAAGCGTTATTGCGCATACATATTCCGTAAACGAAGCCTGAAATAACACCGCTTAATATAACGGGAAAAACTGTGTCGTGACCTTTTGCATCGTACTGAAAGGCTTCAAGTCCGATTTTTTGCAGATACAAAAAGCAAAAGGAATATACAAGACAGAAACACAGCGAGCGCTTTGCAAACTGCTTATCAACTAAAAAATAGGCTAAAATGCAAAGGGGAATGTTTATTATAAGTGACATATAGCCGATACTAAAGCCCGTTTTATACTGAATCATCGTGGCAATACCGTTAAGACCTGCAGGTGCGAAACCGTTTTTAACGATGAATAACTGATAGTTAAAAGCTAACAGAACTGCAATAGAGATTATAATCAAGTATGAAATTGTCGTATTGAATTTAGTTTTCATTTTTTTAGCCATCCTATTGAAGGAAGGAGTGATTGATCATCATTCCTCTGATAAAAGATTGTTAATTGATACGGAAACCTGAGTGGGTGAAACAATCTGTGCGGAAATAACGTTGTTTGCAAGGGCGGGGTTTAATGCAACAACAGGTACAAGTTCGTAGGTGCCAACACCCTTGTCTAAAAGTGAAAGGCGCACGATTACGTCAGTTTCTTTAAGGTTGTCAAGGGTAAGTTTTGTGCCGGTTACAGAAACGGTGACTTTTATCTGTGCTGTGCCGTCACTTGAAATCTGCACAGTCTGGTCGCCGCTTGTTATGCTTGCGTTAAGGTTTGCGCTTAAGCCTGAAACGGTAATATAACGTGTAACGTTAATTGTTTTTGTCTGCTCTTTTATTTCGATTTTTGCCTGTGGTGCGTCCTGCCCGGCAAGTACGGTTATGCCTTCAGGTAAAACCAATGAAATGGGTGTTGAAGTAAAGGAGGAATCCTTGCCTGTAAGGTCAATGTTATCTGCCTTTATTTCGGTAACGTTATTTATGACGTCGCTATGACCGCAAATTACAATTTTACCTGTTGAAACGTTTGTGAACTGATATCCGTCGGCAAGCTTATCTTTGTTTATAATTGAATCGGTTGCGGTTATTGAAACTTCTTTCTTTGTCTGCACGTCCATATCAACGTCAATTTTCTTGCCGTCAAAGTTAATTACGTTTTCGTCCTTATCCTCGTAACGACAGAAGGTTGATATTTTAGTGCCGTCGTTAAGCGTTGAAAGATTTATGTCAATAACGGCATTTTCTATGCGGTCAAGATAATAACTTGAACCGGTAAGTGAAAGAGTTTTGGGATATTCAGGAGCAACGGAAATAAGACCTTCCTTAAACTCACCCGTTTTGTTAATTACAACGGGAACGTCTTTTTTTATAATTCTGTCAACGGTAAGGGTTACTGATTGAGGCTCAATGGATTCAAGGCTTACGTCAACAAGGTTTGAAAAATTAGGTATTACCGTTACACTGTTGGTACCGTCCTTTGAAATTTCAGAAACGTCAATGCTGGCAAGCACAACGTTTTTGTTAACAAGGCGGTAGTCGGAGTTTTTAACGTTAACCTTTATGTCAACGGCAGGCAGAACTTTGGAAAGGTCGTCACGAATTATAAAGCCTTTTTCCTCCAATGCTTCAATGCCCTGAACTACGATCGGCACGTTTTCGATATCCTTTGTTCTTTCGGGGTTAGTTGAATTTGTAACAAATCCCCACAAAATTATTGCAAACAACAGTGAAATTAATTTAAGTGATGTGTTGTTTGCCAAAAAGGAGCGCGGTGAACGCTTTTTCTTATCAGCCATTGTCCTGCTCCTTTCTGAATAATTTCGTAAACATCGTTATAAAGAAGTTGTGCTTTTCTGGTTCTTCAAATGTGTACATTTCGGTAAGAACCTGCTTTAATGCTTCAAGGTCAAGATATCGGGTTAAAGAGCCGCCTTTGGCAAGTGAAATAACACCCGTTTCCTCACTTACGATAATAACTACCGCGTCAGAACGTTCGCTTATACCTAAAGCCGCGCGATGCCTTGTGCCAAGCTTCTTTTCAATGCTGTTGTTTTCAGATAACGGTAAAAAGCAACCTGCAGAAACAATTTTATCGCCTGAAATAATGGTTGCACCGTCGTGAAGGGGAGTGTTAGGTTCAAAAATATTTTCAAGCAGTCCTGAAGAAATGTTGGCATTAAGGGAAGTACCTGTTTCACAAACATCCTTCAGATTTGTTTTTTTCTGAAAAACAAGTAATGCACCAACGTGTCTGCGTGAAAGATTTTCGCAGGCATTAACAAATTCGTTAACGATTTTTTCAACGCTGTCCTCTTCGGTGCTCTGGTCGCGGAATTTTGCCCTGCCGAAGTTTTCAAAAGCAAGACGTAATTCAGGCTGGAACAAAACGAAAACGATTACGATACCTGACGTTACAACTGAACTTAAAAGCCATTCGGTTGTGGGAAGCTCAAGCCAGGAAGCCACCGCCAAGGCAACGATAAGCAAAGCAACGCCCTTTAAAACGTTCATTGCCCTTGTGTTTTTAAATAATTTAAGTATCTGGTAAATAACGGTTGTGATAATAAGAATATCAATCATATCAAATATTCTCATTGTAAAACCGTTTATGAACCAATTCCATATGTTTGTGAAAAACTCGCTCATACTTACACTCCTTAACGTACTTATTATATAATAACATACTTTTTAAAAAAATAAAAGAGTAAAATTCAACTTGACAGTAAATTTTTTCTTTAATATAATTTTATTGAAATTGAAAATCATTTTCAAATTGTCGAAAGAGGTAATTTTATGTCGAAAAATTACAATACCAAGCAAAAAGTTGCCATTGAACAGTTAATTGAAAATAAGGGAAATCAGCATTTTACCGCTGAAGAAATTTTAAACGAAATTAAAAGTCAGGGCAAAAATATAGGGCTCACCACCGTTTACCGACATCTTGAAAAACTGGAAAAAAGCGGTGTTTTGCGCAGATACGTTGCCGAAGCGGGCGAAAGTGCCTGCTATCAGAAAGCCGAAAACTGCAGCGGGCATTTCCATTTAAAATGCACTGTTTGCGGTAAGCTTCTGCATCTTTCCTGCCAAAAACTTAACGGAATAAGCAAACATCTTATTGATGAGCATCAGTTTTCAGTTGATGCAGGCAAAACTGTGTTTTACGGTTTGTGCAGGGAGTGTAATGGCAAATGAAAAAACTTCTTGCACTAATTTTAATCCTGTGCGTTCTTTCCGGTTGCGGACAATTTGAAAAGCAGGAAAAACTTGTTATAGTAACAACACTTTTTCCCCAATACGATTTTTGCCGTCAGCTCGCAGGTGACAGGGCGGAGGTTGTGCTGTTGCTTCCTCCCGCTATGGAAAGCCACAACTTTGAGCCGGGTATTGCCGACATAAAAAACATAACCGAATGTGATATTTTTATCTACACAGGCGCAAATATGGAGCCTTGGGCTCAAAGCATAATAGACACTGTTGAAAACATTGAAATCCTTGATGCTTCCGAAAATATCAACATATGCGCACACGAACATAATAATGAAGAACACCACGAACATCATCAGGCGGACCCGCATATATGGACTTCGCCCAAAAATGCAAAGGTGATGGTTGAAAATATATTGAGAGTTCTGTGCGAAGTTGATAATACCAATGCTGATTTTTATAAAACCAACGCGCAAAGGTATGTTGAAGAACTTGATTTACTCGATATGGATTTTACTCGTTTATCTGAAAAAACGGAAGGTATAACCTTGTGCCATGGTGGAAAGTTTGCAATGGGATATCTTGAACGTGATTACGGTTTTAACTTTCTTTCCGCATATGATTCCTGCGCGGCACAACAGGAGCCAAGCACGATGCGTGTAAAAGAAATTATTGATACTATCGAAAATCAGAATTTGTCGGGAGTTTTCTGCGAAGAGCTTAATCAGGGACGTGTTGCACAAACTATCAGCGATGAAACAGGGGTGCCCGTGTATCAGTTACATACCTGCCACAATTTATCAAAGGAAGATTTCCAAAAAGGCAAAACGTACCTTTCTTTAATGAAAAACAATGTTGAAAATATTAAAAAGGTGATAGAAAATGCTGTCAGTTGAAAATTTATCCGTTGCCATTAACGGTGCGGATATTCTTGAAAATATTTCCTTTAAAGTGAATAAAGGCGAATACGTAAGCATCGTAGGTGAAAACGGTTCGGGAAAAAGCACGTTGATAAAGACGATTTTAGGTCAGGTGCCTAAAAAATCAGGAACGGTTGTTTTTGATGAAAACGTAGGCAGAATCGGATATCTTCCCCAACAAATGCAGATTAAAAATTTTCCCGCATCCTGCTTTGAAGTAGTTCTGTCAGGGTGTCTTGGCTCGTTAAAAACGCCATTTTACACTAAAAAAGAAAAGGCGTTTGCTCTGGAAAATATGAAAAAATTGGGCATTGAATTTCTGGCAAAAAAGAAATTTGCATATCTTTCAGGTGGCGAAAAACAGCGTGTTCTTCTTGCGCGCGCAATGTGTGCAGGGGAAAATATGCTTATTCTTGACGAGCCCGTTACGGGACTTGACCCCATCGTTACTGAGGAAATGTATAAAATTATCAAAAAACTTAACGAGGACGATAACGTGACGGTGCTTATGGTTTCACACGATATCGTTCAGGCATCAAAATATTCTTCAAAAATACTGCATATCGGCAAAACCGTGCGCTTTTTCGGCACAAGTGAGGAATATATTTCCAGCGAAATAGGCATACACTTTACGGGGAGGTGCTGTCATGTCTGATTTTTTTGAAATTTTCACTTACGGCTTCGTTATAAGAGCCTTTGTTGTGGGAATACTTGTTTCCCTTTGCGCATCGCTTTTGGGTGTTACCTTGGTTTTGAAAAAATATTCAATGATTGGTGACGGTCTTTCTCACGTAGGCTTTGGCGCGATGACGGTTGCTCTTGCTCTTAACGTTGCTCCTTTATACGTGGCGGTTCCCGTAATGTTTATAGCGGCATTTCTTCTTTTAAGGGTAAGAGAAAGCGTTAATGCCGATTGCGCAATCGCTATAATTTCAAGTTCGGCAATTGCAATAGGCGTGCTTGCTTCGTCACTTTCGGGGGGAATGAACGTTGACGTTTACAGTTATATGTTCGGTAGTATTCTTGCCGTAAGCACGCTTGATGTGGCGGTTGCGGTAATTTTATCGGTAATAATTCTTTTAGTTTACGTATTTTTCTATAACAGGATTTTTGCGGTGACCTTTGATGAAAGTTTTGCATCTGCTTCGGGTATTAAATCAAAGACTTTTAACGTTGTTTTTGCATTGCTTACTGCCGCAACTATTATAATAGGTATGCGCATAATGGGCACTATGCTTATTTCGGGATTAATTATTTTTCCTGCAATAACGGGTATGCAGTTGTTCGATTCCTATAAGAAAGTGACGGTAAGCGCGGCAGTTATCTCCGTCGTTGCTTTTTTATCAGGAATGCTTGCAAGTTGCGTTTTTACATATATTCCTGCAGGTGCAGGCGTAATTATCGCAAATCTTTTGTTGCTTATCGTTGCAAACGTCATAAAGAAGTTGACCGGAAGCACGCGTTAGTATATAATGTATATAAAGACAGTTCGAAACCATCCTGTCTATAGCCGAAGAGAGCCGAACTCATAACGCCCAACAGAACTGCTTTTGCGCATAAAACGACTCTTGTTGCTCGAAATACACCCCGTATTGCTTCGTGCAAGCAACACAGATAGGGGCAAAAGTGCCTTTTAAACCGTTGTAAGCTCGGCTCTCTTCGGCTATGAAACAAAACTAAGGGGAGAATTTAATATGAAAATCACGGTTAAGCAACTTGTAAGGGGTGCGCTCATTGCGGCACTCTACGCGTCATTGACTCTTTTTACGGCACCTATCTCTTTCGGAAGTATTCAGTTCAGAATTTCCGAAGTGTTAACGGTGCTTCCTTTTATTATGCCCGAAGCCGTTCTCGGTCTTACGGTGGGGTGCTTTATATCAAATATGCTGGTAAGCAATATTTTCGATATAATCTTTGGCACCCTTGCGACCTTTCTTGCGGCATTTATAACTTCAAAAATCAGAAAAATGTGGCTTGCTCCTTTGCCGGCTGTGCTTTCCAACGGGATTATCGTTGGTTTGGTCGTTACGCTTATGTCGGTGGATTTTACGTTAAAAAGTTATTTTCTCATTGCTTTAAGCATTTCAATAAGCGAATTTATAATTTGTTACGTTGGTGGTATTCCGTTACTTGTGATGTTGAACGGTCTTGCTTCAAAATACGATTTTTTTAAATAATACGAGAAAATGTGTACAAATTATAAATTAAAATTAATCAATATTTACATTTTATTAACAAACAACGCAAAAAAAATATTGAATACTTTTTGACAAAGTGCTATAATGTAATCGTAGAGTGCATTATACTATGCACGAAAAATTTAAGGAGGAAATTATACATGAAAAAGGCTTTCAAATTTTTATTTGTAGCTATGCTTGTAGTACTCATGCTTGTTTCAGCTGTTGCATGTGGTGGTAATGAGACTCCCGGTGGTACAAACAATCCCGGTGGCGATCCTAACGCAACACCTGTTCCCGGTGAAGATGGCGGCGTTGATACTCAGGCAAACTTCACAAATCGCGGTGAAAAGTACAGCTTCTTCTCATGGCAGTATAAGTCTGAATCACCTTATTCAGAAGATACTGAACGTGACCAGAAGATGCGCGAAAGAATTGAAGCATTAGAATCCGAATACGGCATTACAATCGAATTTGTAACAACTTCCGGTAGCGGTATGCTTGCTTCTGCTTTCCAGGGCGTACCTGAGATTACAGGTATGAAGGAAGGCGGTCTTCACACAATGATGAACACTTACTTATATCAGGGTAACCCCGGTCAGTGTCTCATCCCCCTTTCAGACCATTCTGACGTTTATAACTTCAAGAATGACAAGAAGTTCAACGTTGAGTCACAGTACGACCTTTGCGAGTACAATGACAAACTTTGGTTCTTCATTCCTCACGAAATTGGTATTCACTTCGAATGTGGCGGTAACTGCCTTGTATTCAACAAGACTCTTGTTGAAGCTGCAGGTTACACTGCTGACCAGATTTATGGTTGGGTAGATGACGGCACATGGACTTGGGATAAGTTCGAAGCTCTTCTTGCTGCAACAACTGTTCCCGATAAGGGTCAGTATGGTATCGAAAGAGGTAACGAGGCTCTCGTAATGTGGTCTCTTGCAAACTCAAACGGTACAGAGTTCGTTCTTAAAGAAACTCTTCCCAATGGTCAGATTCAGGATACATTCGTTTACTCCGGCGACAAGGGTGACAGACTTATGGAAGCTTATGACGAGTTCATTAAGTTTGCTAAGAACGGTTGGATGGAAACAACATATTATGGTTCAACCAAAAAAGATCCCCTTGAACACTTCCTTGCAGGTTCAGTAGCATTCTTCTACAACGGCTACTCATCAAACCCCTTAAAGGATATCGCTGCTGCTGAGTTCGATTACGGTATCGTTCCTTGGCCTAAGGGACCCTCAAATGCTGCAAATGAGAATACTTACAATTCATTCTATCCTCACCTTAACCCCTACTGCGTATTCCGTACAGACGGTAACGAAAAGGGTGCTGTTCAGGTTCTTTGCTCACTCTACACTCCTATCTATGATATCGACAGTGCAGATGCTGTAGCTCTTTATGAATCAGAAAAGCAGTTATATTCACGTGACGAACAGTCCTCAAAGAACATTGACCTTGTTGAAGGTGCAAAAACACACTTCCGTGTATTCATGTACTCAGAGGCTCCCGTTTCAATCGGTGACGCAAAGAAGGTTTCAGCTGCTCTCTTTGGTAAGGGTGAAGAAGATATCCTTAACCAGACTCAGAACGCAAGAACATACTTCTCAAGTATCGCTAACGCTATTAATGCTGCTATTGTTAGCCGTTCACCTTACTCCTGGAAGTAAGTTTCTGAGCACGATAAATTCGCACAAACATACCCCATCTGAAAATATCAGATGGGGTATTTGCTTTGTTGCACGGAGGATAAAAGTTCAGTCATTTACCACGTCGGCACAAGCTACACCTTACGCTTTCCGCATTTTTGCGAAAAGCTTTTTTGTTTCGCTGTGCCTCCTTCTCCCCAAAATGCAGGGGCATTTCGGGCACCCCTGTTATAAACTCCTTCGCGTTCAGAACATCGCGCCTTGGCTTGTGCGTTTTCTCGCATTCTGTGAGTTCGCGGTAAGATGTGCGAGAAATTTACACAAGCATATTGTTGTGGGCGTTATAAAAACTCGGTCATTTACGCCTATGTAAACTCCCTCGTTTTTAAACACCCACGCCTTGTCTCGCAAGTTTTATTGCGTTCTGTAGTTCGTGGTAGGATATCACGCAATAAATTCTTGCGACCAAAAAAACTCGGAAAATCCGAGGTTTTTTTGCTGTGTTGTGCACGTGTCTCGTCTTGCAAGTTTTATTGTGTTTTTAGAGAAAAAAACACCCTATGACTAAAAATCATAGGGTGTTTTGGATACTTATTAGACTGTCTGACAAACTCTTATTTTTCAATCTTTTTTATTTAACAATTTGCGTTTTACGAAGAAAAGTCCGCCTAACCAAAATGGCAAGGTAAAGAAAATTATCTTATAGTTGCCGTCTCTTACTGCAATGTAGCAGACAACGGCAAGGAAGATGAACCAAGAT
>JAZROC010000325.1:0-5047 GCA_045648525.1 Clostridia bacterium | reverse complement strand
CACCATTGCCGTACTTGGCGGTTCAATCAGCCAAGGTGCAGGCTCAACTTCGCAAAAAAATTGTTATGGCTACCAAGTAAAAGAATGGTGGGTAAAAAATTTCCCCAATGCTGAATTTAAGTTTATAAACGGTGGTTTAGGCGGCACTAATCCCGAAATGGCTTGTTACCGCTATTCAAAGGATATTGAACCTTTTAAACCTGACTTTACGGTTATTGATTTTACGCAGAATACGTATCTTGATAATAATATAAAAGTTACTTATTCTACTCTGGTGCATAAACTTTTAACGGGCGACTCTGCTGTAATGGCGGCATATTTTACCCGCTGTAATCCCAATGAATATAAAAATGGAATTTATGTTGATGTACCCGAGATAAAAGTTCCCCACGATGATATTAAATACGTTGTTGAAAGATATAATCTTCCTGCCGTTGATACTGATAAGTATATTTGGAAGTATATGAATAATGAAATCAAATGGCCTGAAATTTATGGCGATTATATTCACCCCAACGACCAAGGACATAAACTTTGTGCAAATCTTATTGCCGCACAACTTGATAAAATCAAATTATCACTTGATGATTTTGACGGCACAATTTCTGAAATTCCTGAGCTTGAAGATTACAGATACTTAAATGCATCTTGCCTTAATGCAAAATCAATGGGCGTAACTGCACGTGGATGCTTTAAAAGCTATGAAACAATAAGCCTTCCTGTGCACCGTGGCTGGTACTGTACTTCAAGTGTTGATTCAGGCTCACTTACCGTTACGTTGCCTGATAACGCTAAAAAGGCAAGAATGCTTGTAAGTATGGGCGGTACTGAAGGCTCACTTGTTCTTACTTCAATAGATGGTACAACGCAAAAAATTGATGCAAAACAAGCTCCGCATGCCACTCTTATTGACATAAAGCTTGATCTTACTAAACTTATAACAATTACCTCTGAACTTAAAAGCGGCAACGCAACTATTATGTATATAGGTATAGAATAACTTTTCAGCACTGTTTTTTACAGTGCTTTTTTTATTGTTTATCTTGACAGTGAACCTTGATTTTTGGTATAATGTTAAATGGATTTATATTATATTTTTTATGAAAAAAGGAGAAGAAAAATGCAAGAAAAATACCAAGCTTTATTTACACCTTGGAAGATAGGCAACGTTGAAATTAAGAACAGAATCGTTCTTTGCCCAATGGGTGGCACGTCCTTATTCGGTTGGATGGAGCACACGGGCAATCATTTCGATAAAGAAGCGGCAAAGTTTTTTATTGAGAAAGCTCAAAATAACGTTGGTCTTATTATTCCCGGTATTGCGCCAATTAAAAGTACCTTTATGGGGCAATGGCTTTATCAAAATAAGAAAATGTTTAAAGAACTTAAAGAGTTTATGGATGAAATTCATAAAACGGGCGCAAAGCTTTTTGTGCAATTAACAGCAGGTATGGGCAGAAGCTGGGCAATTCCTACACCCCTTGTAATGCTCCATAATATGCCTGTTGTCAGGGATATTATAAAACCCATTATAAACATACCTTATCAGTCAGCAAGCCCAAGCGAACTTCCTTCAAGATGGTCTGATAAAGTTACCACAAGGGCAATTACGGTTAAGGAAATTGAAGAAATTGTTGATGCCTTTGGCAGAACTGCAAAACTTTTAAAAGAAGCAGGGGTTGATGGTGTAGAAGTTCACGCTGTCCACGAAGGCTATCTTCTTGACCAGTTTACTCTTGAATATACCAATAAACGTACTGATAATTATGGCGGAAACTTTGAAAACCGCTATCGCTTTGCAACTGATATCGTTAAAACTATTAAAAAAGAATGTGGCGATGATTATCCGGTTTCATTAAGATATTCAGTTCGCTCTTACGTTAAGGATTTCTGTGTTGGCGCAGTTCCGGGCGAAGAATTTACTGAAATCGGAAGAGATATGGAAGAAAGTGAAAAGGCGGCAAAATATCTTCAGGATGCAGGCTATGATATGCTTAACTGCGATAACGGCACCTACGATTCGTGGTACTGGGCACATCCGCCAATGTATATGCCTTTAAACTGCAACCTTAAGGACGTTGCCCATATTAAAAAGTTTGTTGATATTCCCGTTGTCTGCGCAGGCAGAATGGAATTTGATGAAGGCGCAAAAGCGGTTAGTGAAGGTCTTATTGATGGTGTTGGTATTGCACGTCAGTTTTTGGCTGATGCTAAATGGATTACAAAGCTTATCGAGGATAGGTTAGAGGATATCCGTCCCTGCATTTGTTGTCATAATGCTTGTTTTAATATGGCACACTATAAAGGTGTTGCCAACGCCCAGTCAATTTATGATGCAAGCCATATTGCACGTTGCGCTCTTGACCCGCAGGTTATGCAGTCAGATAAATATAAAATTGAAAAGGCAAAGAAGAAAAAGAGCGTTGCCGTAATCGGTGGCGGTATCGGCGGTATGGAAGCGGCTATCGTCTGCGCAAAACGCGGTCACAAAGTAGCTCTTTATGAAAAAACCGACAAGTTAGGCGGTGTGTTTATTGCCGCAGCTGCACCTTCTTTTAAAGAAAAAGATAAAGACCTTATTACCTGGTACAGACGCGAAATCACCAAATATCCCATTGAAATTAATCTCAACTGTGAAGTTAAAGACGTTACAGCATTAGGTGCTGATGAGGTAATTATTGCAACAGGCGCAACACCCAATAAGCTTCCCATAAAGGGCGCAGAGATTGGCATTGAAGCCATTGATTATCTTCTTCAGAATAAAACTGTCGGAAACAAGGTTGTAATTGTAGGCGGTGGTCTTACAGGTTGCGAAATTGCATACGATTTATATCTTCAGGGCAAAGAGCCTGTAATTGTTGAAATGAAGAACGATTTAATCGTGTCCGATAAAATCTGTCTTGCAAATACAAGCTTCCTCCGTGATTTCTTTAACGCTAACAATGTTGAAGTACATCTTGAAGCAAAAACACAGGAAATCCGTGAAAACGGTGTAACAATTATTGATAAAGACGGCAAAACTCTCGATATTGATGCTGATAGTGTTATTCTTTCCGTTGGTTATAAACCTGCACCTGTCAGCAAAAAAAGCAAAAACGTTCATATTATCGGTGATGCCGATAAGGTTGGCAGCCTCCGCACAGTTATCTGGCAGGCTTGGGACGTTGCAATGAAGCTTTAATGAAAGGAGCATTTATTATGGAATTAACTAACGAGCAACAACAAATTTTAAACGGCGAAAAGGGCGAAACTTTAAAGAAAGTAATGGAAACTCTCGTCCGTTATGGTGAGCTTTTCGGTGCAACTAAACTTGTACCGGTAACAAGCAAATATAATCACTTGGTAACCTCCTTTGGTCTTAAGGCATTGGGTCCTGTTTATGACCTTATGAATAAATTAATTGAAGAGGGCGCAATTTCAAAGCAGAAATTCTCCTGCGACCCAAGACCATTGGATAAAAACGTGCCTGCAAGCTTTTTGCAAAACTTTATTTTCAATAAATTTATGTATTCAAAGCAGGATTTTTACGAAGGTCAGCTTAATAAGTTAGGTCTTATGGATAAAGATGCTTTCTCCTGCACTTGTTATATGGAGGAAATGGGCAACGTGCCCCAAAAAGGCGAAGTGCTTTCTTGGGCAGAGTCTTCAGCCGTTGTCTATGCTAACTCTGTTTTAGGCGCAAGATGCAACCGTAATTCAGGCATTATGGATATTATGGGTTCAATTTTAGGCTACGTTCCATATTTTGGTCTGCTTACTGACGAAGGTAGAAAAGCCAGTTGGATAATTGAAATTAAAACTACTAAAAAACCCGAAGCACAGCTTTTAGGCTCGGCAATCGGTATGAAGGTTATGGAAGCCGTACCATACGTTAAAGGTCTTGACAAATGGTTAGGCGATGACCTTAATGATGAAGCCAAAACTTATCTTAAAGATTTTGGTGCCGCAACGGCATCAAACGGTGCAGTAGGACTTTATCACATTGAAAATCTTACACCCGAAGCCAAGGAATCAGGCGAAAATCTTATCAAAGAAGATGCGCAGGTTTACGTTATTGACGATGCTGAACTTCAGCGCGTTTATGACAATTATCCTGTTATCTGGAAAAATAAAGAAGCAAAACCAAAACTTTGCTTTATCGGTTGTCCTCATATGAGTCTTGAACAGTTAAAGACGTGGACGGTTAACGTTGAAAATGCATTGAAAGAGGCAGGCAACAAAAAGGTGCTTGTTCCTACAGTGTTCACCGCTGCACCTGCAGTATTGAAGGAATTTAATAAAACCGAATATGCTGAAAGATTAAAGGCTACAGGCGTTATAACTTCGTATATCTGTCCCTTAATGTATATGAATAACCCACTTTCAGGCAAAATGCCCGTAATTACGTCAAGTAATAAATTGCGTACATATACGTCTGCGCGTTATTATACTGACGATGAAATTTTAGTTGAAATCACCAAAGGAGGCAAAAAGTAATGAAGCAATTTAAAGGTAGGGTAGTTACACCCGGTAAATTAACTGCAGAAGCACTTGTTTCGCACGGTGGCTTAAATACTCTTGCTTCTTTTCAGAAAGCATTGCAGTTTGGTGATAAAAACGCAACTTGCGGCGACCAGAATAACCCTGATTTATACGGTCATCAGATGGCAGACAAGGCTCTTTGCCTTCCACAGACAATCGGCTCAACAACGGGCGGTCTCGTGCTCTATTGTGCGTGTTCAATGAACCGTCAGCCTGCTTGTCTTTTATTCTCGCTTCCCATTGATTCTCTTGCAGGTGCAGGTGCAATTTTAGCAGACGTTTGGCTTGAAGGCGATGGCGCAAAAATGCCCGTAATTGATTCTTTGGGCGATGAATTTTTGGAATACGTTAAAACCGGAATGAAGATTACCATTGAGGAAGATGGTACGGTTACAGTAGAATAATCCGCAGAGCCCGATAATTCCTTGCAACTGCGCGTTACAAACGGTATAATTGCTCAGTCGTTTACCGATATGTAAACTCCTTAACAATTAACCGTTCGTGCCGCTGATTTGCAAGTTTTATC
>JAZROC010000324.1:0-3176 GCA_045648525.1 Clostridia bacterium | reverse complement strand
CGCGCTATTGCAGATCAGGCGCGTACAATCAGAATTCCTGTTCATATGGTTGAAACCATTCATAAGCTTTCAAGGGTTAAACGTCAGCTTGTACAAGCTCTTGGTAGAGATCCACAGGTTGAAGAAATTGCAGAAGCCATGGAAGTTTCTGTTGAAAGAGTAAGGGAAATTATTAAGATTGCACAGGATCCCGTTTCTCTTGAAACACCTATTGGTGAAGAAGAAGACAGTCATTTGGGTGATTTTATTCCTGATGATGATATTCCGTTACCTTCTGATGCTGCTGCCGCAACACTTTTAAAAGAACAACTTATGCAGGTGTTAAGTATGCTTACGCCTCGAGAAGAAAAAGTTCTTCGCTTGCGTTATGGCATTGATGATGGTCGCGCACGTACCTTGGAAGAAGTAGGAAAAGAGTTTAACGTTACACGTGAACGTATCCGTCAGATTGAAGCGAAAGCGTTAAGAAAGCTTCGTCATCCTTCAAAGAGCAGAATTTTAAAGGATTATCTTGAATAATGCTTACACCCAGAATGAAAATGGTTGCCCAAATGCTCGGCAAGAACAAGATTGTTGCCGATATTGGTTGTGATCACGGCAAATTAAGCGTTTACCTGATAGAAAATGGCCTTGCTGAAAAAGTTTATGCTACAGATATTTCCAAACAATCTCTTGAAAAAGCTAAAATATTATGTGAAAATATGGGGATAAATAACGTTTCATTTTATCTTGGAGATGGCTTTGATGCTTTTGAAGAAAAGCCTGATGCGGCGGTTATTGCCGGAATGGGCGGAGAGGTTATAAAACATATTATTTCACATAAAAACGCTAAAACGAAACTTGTTCTTCAACCAATGAAGGATTCGGACACTTTATATAAAGCACTTATAGAGGAAGGCTTTTGTATAAAAAATGTTCAGGTTGTTCGTGAGGGCGGAAGATTTTATGAAATCATTCTTGCTGACGTGGGAATTACAAAGGAATTTGATTATTCGTTGCCACCTATGGATGTTCTTAAAAAAAATGAAGAGGCAAAAGATTTCCTGTTACATAAAATAAATGTTCTTGAAAAAGCATTGCAGGGTGCAAAAAAAAGTAAAACGCAAAGATGCGCTGAAATAGAAGATATGATAGATAATATAAAAGGAGTTATTTCCGATGCTTACGGTCAATGATATTGTAAAAGAAATTGAAAAAATTGCAAAGCCGGAATATGCATATGAATGGGATAATTGCGGTCTTCTTGTCGGCGACAGAAAAGATAAGGTAGAAAGAATTCTTATTTCGCTTGATATAACAAAAGAAGTTGTTATTGAGGCTATAGAAAAAAGTTGCCAATTAATTATTTCACATCATCCGCTTATTTTTAAGCCTGTAAAAAATTTGAATACAGAGACTTATGAAGGAGAAGTTTTGTCGCTTTTATATAAAAACGGTATAGCTCTTTATTGTGCTCATACAAGTCTTGATGCCTGCAAAGGCGGAGTTAATGATACCTTGTGTGAAAAATTATCTCTTAACAATGTTTTTGTTCCCGAAGAGCAAATTATTGATGGTGAAATTGTTTCTTGTTCAAGAATCGGTAATTTGCCTGATACCTTTGACAAAAATCAGTTGATTGATTTTGTGAGAGAAAGAACAGGGGCAAAGACTCTTGATTATTTTCTGGAAGATAAACAGTATAAAACAATGGGACTTTGTTCCGGTTCGGGCGAAGAATATGCTTTTACATTAGAAAACATTGATGTATTTTTAACGGGCGAAATAAAATATCATTCTGCGCTTGAAATAAAAAGACAAAATCTTTCATTTATAGCAGCAGGGCATTATTATACGGAGGTACACATAATTACTTCGTTTGCCTTGTCTTTACAAAAATGCTTTAATATGTTACAATATAATATTGAAGTTCTAAAATCTGAAACAGACACTAATCCATTTGAGAATTAGGAGGATAAATATATGACAGAACAAATTAAAAAACTGCTTGAGTATCAGGAAGCTGATTTCAAGGTGGATGCGGCTGAAAAAAAGGTTAAAAGCAGCAAAGAAAGAAAGACCGCCAATGCTATGAAACAGCGTTATGAACTTGCTGTAGAAGAAAGAAAGAAGCTTATTTCATCACGTGATGAAACAGAAAAAGAAGTTAATGCGATTGCAAAAGAAGTTGAAAAATTAACTTCAATCGCTGCAGCAGATCGTGCTAAAGATGCACCTGATGACGTTGAAGCAATTTCTAAACTTGTTGCTGAAATTGATAAACTTATTTCTTCACTTAAAAAATATGAAGATAAGCTTGTTAAGTTAAATTCTGCCCTTGATGAAAATGAAAAGAAAATAAACGAATACGCGGTTATTGCAAATAAAGCAAAAGAAGAATTTAATATTAATAAAGCAGGTTACGAAAAGCTTGTTGCTGAAAATAAACCTGAAATTGAAGCATTAAGAGCAGAAAGAGATAAAATTCAGGTTGACCCTGCACTTTTAAATAAGTATATGACTTTGAAGAAGAATAAGGTTGTTCCTACTGCACCGTTGACAAATAAAAGATGTGGTGGTTGTCATATGGAACTTCCTGCGTTTACTGTTTCCAATGCAACTAAAAACGGCTATTGCGAATGTGAAAACTGCGCAAGAATAGTTTACGTTGAATAAAAAATTTTTTGAGTAAGTTGGATGACTGCGGTGTAAATACGAGGAAAGTCCGAGCTTCACAGAGCAGGATGCCGGATAACGTCCGGTGGAGGCGACTCTAAGGATAGTGCAACAGAGATATACCGCCGCGCAAGCGGTAAGGGTGGAAAGGCGTGGTAAGTGCTCACCGAGTGCTATGGCAACTTAGCATTCCTGTAAACCCCATTCGAAGCAAGATTGATAGCGGAGCATTAACGGCTGCTCGTCGGCTCCCATGTAATCGCTTAAACTTTTTGGTAACAAAAAGGATAGATAGATAGTCATCAACACGCAAGTGTTACAGAACTCGGCTTATAGACTTGCTCAAATATAAAAAACAAAGAGAGAAGATTTGCTTCTCTCTTCAGACTGTAGACAAAGTCCCGAAAGGGGCTTTGTTTTTTTGCAAAAAAAGGATGAAAAAGATGTATAAATATGATATAATTAGAGTAGTAAAGAGGTGTTGAAAATGCTTAATAAAAGCGAAGAGAAACGAAATCAGG
>JAZROC010000323.1:0-9257 GCA_045648525.1 Clostridia bacterium | reverse complement strand
AAGTATTTCAGGTCTTACACCAAACGAGGTTGCCGCAAAAGTTAAAGGTGAAAGTGGAACACAAGTAAAGATTACAGTAAAACGCAGTGGCAAAGAGCTTTCCTTTAATGTTAAAAGAACCGACGGACAAAGGGAACTTGTTGAATATAAGATGATTGACAATCTTCTTTATGCAAAAATAATTTCTTTCCATGGCAACGCAGTAGAATGTTTCCAAAAAGCTCTTGAGTTTGGCGAAAATAATGGCTATAAAGGGATAATTTTAGATTTAAGGGATAATCCCGGAGGAGAGCTTGAAATTTTTGTAAAAATAGCCGATAAGCTCCTTAAAGAAGGCGAAGTTTTTTACGCAAAGGATAAAAACGACAATAAAATTCTTGTTGAAAAGTCTGACGAAAAAAGTGTTGATAAACCAATAAGCGTAATTGTAAACGATTTGTCTGCAAGTGCTTCTGAGGCTATGGCGGGCGCATTAAGGGATTTAGGCAATGCAAAAATCGTTGGTGTGAAAACATTTGGTAAAGGTATTTTACAGACGAACTTTGAACTTCCTAACGGTGGAATGTTTAAACTTACAACGGCAAAATATTATCTGCCAAATGGTGATTGTATTCACGAAAAGGGAATTAAACCTCATTATGTTGTTGAACTTCCAAAAAATCTTAACGAAAAAGTCTGGTTAAGAAATGATAAGAATGATTCACAGTTGCAAAAAGCAATAGAAGTATTGACAAAATAAGAAGTAAAATATATAATATTTATAGTTCAAAGTGAAGGTTTTTCTGACACGGAGACGTTTATACTGCATCTGAAAACGAGGTTTTGTACTGAGTTTAGGTAAAGAAGAACATGGGCGTAGTCTCTTTACTGTTATGCAGTAAAGAGATTTTTTTATGGAGGTAAAATGGAAAAAAGAATTGGGATTATAGGAATTGTTATAGATGACCCCAAAAAATCAGCAGAAAAGGTTAATGAACTTTTAAGTGAATTTGCTGATATTATTATAGGAAGAATGGGGCTTCCTTATCAAAAACGTTCTGTTTCAATAATTTCAGTTATGGTTGACGGAACAAACGACCGCATAGGTGCTCTTTCTGGTAAACTTGGCAGAATTGAAGGAGTCAATGCGAAAAGTGTACTTTCAAATAAAAAATATGAAGGAGATTAGTTATGAAAAAATTTTTTAGTTTAGTTTTATGTGTTGCTTTGCTATTATCAATTGGTTGCGTTCAGAATGAGCCTGAACAACCTTTAACTACGCCTGATAATTATACACCCGTTGATATTAAAATCGGTGCGTTGATGGGACCGACGGGTATGGGTATATCAAAACTTATGGATGACAGTAAAAATAATAAAACTGCCAATAATTATAGCTTTGAACTTTTTAGCGCACCTACGGATATTACGGGTCTTATTATAAATGGTGAACTTAATATTGCGGCTGTTCCTACAAACCTTGCCGCAACACTGTACAACAAAACAAAAGGACAAGTTCAGTTACTTGCTCTTAATACTTTAGGTGTTCTTTATATTCTTGAAAAAGGCAATACCGTTAATTCTATAAATGATCTTGAAGGCAAAAAGATTTATTCATCAGGTCAAGCCGCTACACCGCAATATGCTCTTGATTATGTTTTGAAAAAGAACAATATTAATTGCGAAGTTGAATATTTTGCAACACACGCTGAACTTGCAACTCAGGCTTTATCGGGCAACGCAGATATAATTCTTATACCTGAACCTCAAGTTTCAACAATTTTGTCAAAAAATTCTGATTTCAGAATTGCCGTTGATTTTAACTCAGCATGGGATGAAGCTACAGAAAACAAAGCACTTTTCTCAATGGGTTGTCTTGCAATAAGAAAAGATTTTGCTGAAAAAAATCCTCAGGCAGTTGAAAAGTTTTTAGAGGAATATACGGCATCGGTTAAATACGTTAACGAAAATGCCAAAGAAGGTGCAAAATTAATTGCAGAAAATAAAATTGTTCCTGATGTCAATATTGCGGAAAAAGCTATTCCCAATGCTAAAATGGTTACCATTTCAGGCGATGAAATGAAAGAAAAAACAAAAACATATTTACAGATTTTATTCGAAAGCGATCCTAAATCGATAGGCGGTGCATTACCGGGTGAAGACTTCTATTATTAAAAAAATACTGCTAACAATATTAATAACTGCCATATGGATTGGCATATGGCAGTGTATCTATATACTTGTTGGCAATCCTCTTTTTGTTGAAAGTCCATATCACCTTTTTGTAAGGTTTTTGGAATTAGTTCAACAGTTGGATTTTTGGAAAACAGTATTTTTAAGCGTAAGTAACATACTTGTTGGCTTTGTTGCGGGTGTTTTGTTTGGCACAATTATTGCGTTTGTTAGCATAAATGATTTTTTAGATAAATTATTTTCGCCCCTTAAAATCATTATTCGCGCAACACCCGTTGCTTCTTTTATAATGCTTACGTGGATATGGCTAAAAAGGTCGGATATCCCTGTATTTATCTCATTTTTAATGGTTACGCCTATAGTATGGGGAAACGTTTCTACAGGCATAAAAAACATAAAAAAAGAACATAAAGAGCTTGCGTATGTCTACAAATTTTCGAAAATTAAAAAATTGAAAAGCATATATTTGCCATCGGTTATGCCGTATTTTGCTACGTCGGTATGCACGTCATCAGGGCTTGTCTGGAAAGCCGGTATTGCGGCAGAAGTTTTATGTCAGCCGCAAGGTACTATTGGTGCCAATTTGTTTGAGGCAAAAGGATTTTTAGAAACGCTTGATGTCTTTGTTTGGACGGCTGTTGTTATAATAATAAGCATCATTCTTGAAATGATAATAAAAATGGTTTTAAAAAAATTAGAAAATCGTTTTAAATTTGCGGGGTTAACATGATAAATATTGAAAATCTTACAGTAAAATATGATAAAACCGTTTTAAATAATGTTAATCTGTATTTTTCGGATATTGGTGTCTATTGCATTCTTGCACCGTCAGGAACAGGCAAAACTACCTTATTTAATGCTATTGTTGGATTGGTTAATTTTTCCGGAACTATTACTGTAAAAGGAAAGACAAGTTATCTTTTTCAGGAGGACAGGCTTCTTAACTGGCTTAATGCTAAAGAAAATATTATGCTTGTTGAACCTGATAATGATAAAGTTTTAGAGTATAGCAAGTTATTCGGTGTTGATGAATTTTATTCTGAAATGCCCCAAAATCTTTCGGGCGGAATGAAACGGCGCGTTGCTCTTGTTCGTACGCTTGCATATGATGCTGATATATATTTGCTTGATGAACCTTTTAAAGGACTTGATGATGACAACGCACAAAAAGTCAGGGAAGTAATAAAAAATATTTCGCAAAATAAACTTGTCCTGATTGTTACACACGATGAGCAAGATATTTTGAAATTAAATGCGCAAAAAGTTTTACTTTAAAATATCTGAAAAATTTTTTAGTGTGTCAATATAGTTTTCGGTTGCGTTGTTCGGTTGTGAATTTATACTATTAAACATTCCGGTTAATTTTGGCAGCATAGAAAACATATTTGACATATTGCTGATTTTTGAAGAAAAACCATCTGCGGCTTCGATAGCGTTTTTTATGCTGTTGAAGCCGTTTTTATTTGTCATCAAAAGAAGAATGAGAATAGGTGTAATATCATTCAAAAAAATCACCTCAATACATTTATATGCACTAAAACTCTAAAGCGTGCATAAATTTAAAATGAGGTGATTTATTTGAAACGTTCATTAAGAAATTCGGGTAATACAATTGATGAAGGAGAACTTAATGCTGAACAGAAAAGACAATTTGATAAATTAAAAGGAATGGCAAAACAATATGAAGGAAAAAGTGATAGTGAAATATTAAAAGATTTATCGCAGGCAGTTGACAAAGGAAAAAAAGATGGCACGTTAACGGATGAAAAAATAAATTCCATTGCATCAACCATTGCGCCTATGCTAAATAATGAACAACGGAACAAACTAAATAAATTAATGCAAACAATAAAAAAATAGGGGAATTTAACCCCTATTTTTTGCAATTTTTTCAATGGCGCTGATTGTGTGATATATTTCTTTTTCGGTATTAAAAATACTTGTTGATAATCGAACCGCGCCTTGAAATTCGGTTTGTAAAAATTTATGACATAACGGTGCACAATGAAATCCGCCACGAGCGCAAATTGAATATTTTTTATCAAGAATATCTGCAATAATATTGGAATCTTCATTGCCTATATTAAAGGCTACAACACCGCTTTTTGCAATTTCAGGCGAATAAATTTTTATATTTTTTATATTTTTTAAATTATCAATTAAAAGTTGGGCAAGAAAGGTTTCGTGCTTGAAAATTTTATCTTTATTATATTTTGTAAAGTTGACTCCTGCTTCTAAAGCGGCGATGTTTTGTACGGATAGAGTTCCGCTTTCAAGATATTCGGGCATATCGTCCGGTTGTGTTAATTCGTAGGTTCTGCTTCCTGTACCGCCCATACGTAAAGGTTGTGGCAAGGGTGCAAAATTCTTTATGCCAAGAATACCGATGCCTTGTGGGCCTAAAAGTCCTTTGTGACCTGCTGAACAAATATAATCAAAAGGAATATTCATATCCTGCACTCCTGCCGCTTGTGCACAGTCAGCAATCATTAATAAACCATATTCCTTTGCAAGTTTAGTATATAATTTCATAGGTTGAACGAACCCGATAACATTTGAAACGTAATTAAAAATCAATGCCTTGGTGTTTTGCTTTATTTCTCTTTTTATAGCTTTTTCGCTTATATAAAAACCGTCATCAGGGTAGATAACGCTATATTCTACACCTAATGATTTCATAAATTCCAATGGACGCAAAACTGAATTGTGTTCATATGCGCTTGTTATTATATGATCGCCTTTTTTGAAAAGACCGCGAATAAGAATGTTTAATGAATCTGTGCAACCAAAGGTGAAAATAACGTTTTCATAACTTTCCAAAAAGAAAAAATCTTTGATAGTGTTTCTTGCGGCGAAGATAATTTCAGCTGCTTTAAGTGCAGGCTGATGTCCGCTTCTTCCTGCATTTGCCGAATATTTTTTTAAAACAGAATCACTGCGAAGGTACACTTGGTGCGGTTTAATAAGTGTAGTTGCAGCGTTATCAAGATAAATCATATCAGCTGCTCCGTTCACTTTTATTTGCTGCACATAATATATTATATTAAATAGATTGTTAGGAGGCTACAATTATGGATTATATTATTGTCTTTCGTTCGCGAACACAAGTTATCAATTTTAAAAAAATGCTTGAGGGGATTGGTGTTGTTTCGGAAATCGTTTCCACACCGCCGCGCCTTGCAATAGGATGCGGTCTTTCATTAAAAATACATTCCCGCGATTTTTATAAAGCAAAAGATTTGCTTGATGTATATAAACCACAAGGATTTGTTGGTATTTATGATTGACAATAAAAAAATATTGTGATAATCTAACCATATAAAATATGGAGAAGATTTTTTTATGATTTATGCTGATTATGCGGCAACAACGCCTCTTGATGAAGAAGTTTTTGAAAAAATGAAAGTTTGCTTTTTTGAAGATTTTGCAAATCCATCAAGCATTCATGAGGCAGGAAGGATAGCTGCAAAATATATTGAAGAAGCAAGAAATACTATTGCTGAAGTTATAAATTGCAAGAAAAATGAGATATATTTTACTTCAGGCGGTACGGAAAGCGATAATTGGGCAATATCAGGCTATGTAAAGGCCAATAATGTGAAACATATAATTACATCTGCTATTGAACATCATGCAGTCTTAAATACCTGTAAAGAACTTGAAAAGCAGGGTATAAAAGTTACTTATTTGCCTGTAGATTGTTTGGGTAGAATTGATATTGGCAGTTTGATTGATTCTATAACGAGCGAAACAGGGCTTATAAGCATAATGACCGCCAATAATGAAATTGGTACCATACAAAACATTGATGAAATAGGTAAAATAGCAAAACAATATAATATTCCTTTTCATACTGATGCTGTTCAGGCGATTGGAAAAGTTAATATAAGCGTTGAAAAGTCAAATATTTCTATGCTTTCGGCATCTGCTCATAAATTTTACGGACCGAAAGGAATAGGCTTTTTGTATGTTAAAAACGGTTTGAAAATTAAAAACGTGTTTGAGGGCGGAGCACAGGAGCGCGACAGGCGACCCGGTACCGTAAATACGCCTAATGTTGTTGGTATGGCATATGCATTGAAAAAAGCATATGATAATATGAACGAAAATAATTCTATACAGAAAAAACGTACCGAATTGGTAAAAGATATTGTTTTAAAAAGTTTGCCCGATACAGAAATTAACGGTGATTTAAATTATCGTCTTTCAGGTAATTTAAGTTTTAGGTTTAAAAACGTCCAAGCAGAAGGCTTGCTTGTGCTACTTGATATGATGGGCGTGTGTGTTTCGGCAGGCGCTGCGTGTTCAGCGGGTGCTGTAAAAACGTCACATGTGCTTGAAGCGATAAATGCGACAGACGGCGGAACAATACGAGTTTCATTAAGCCACAAAACGTCTGAAGAAGATGCTGCTAATATAGGTAATTTACTGGTGCAGGCGGTAAAAAATTTAAGAAAATAAATTGCTGGAACTTTCCAGCAATTTTTTTTGCTTTTTGGTAATAATAATAGCAGAAAAAAGGTGATTTTTATGGAAGCTATAAGTAGCTATATAGGGTGCGACGTGTATGCAGGCGGTAAGGTAATCGGCAGAATTAATGATTTTCTTATTGATCTGAAAAATAAAAATATTCGTGGCATTTCTTGTTTAAGCAATACAGGTATAATACGAACTCGTTTTTATGTTGAAAAAGCAGGTATAATACATCTTGACAGAAATGGTGTAGTAGTAGAAAAACGTATGATAAAATACAAAAAGTCGTT
Source organism: Clostridia bacterium (assembly GCA_045648525.1). Lineage (GTDB taxonomy): Bacteria > Bacillota > Clostridia > Christensenellales > QALW01 > UMGS1322. The sequence goes on along the minus strand of JAZROC010000323.1, from coordinate 2,322 downwards.
TTTGGAAGAATATTCTGTCATTTCGCCCCAAAAAGATTTTTTTAACGGAAGTATGGGTGATATTTATATTGAGCCTGACACACTTATGATAAAAAGTGTAAGTGTAAAACGAGGTTTTCTTGATGACCTTATTTACGGAAGAGATTTTTTTGATATTAATGAAATAACTTTAACAGAAAAGGGAATAGTAAAAAGAGATTAGGAGGTGCTTTTTATGAAAGCTATGGGGACATCTTTGGCTATTGTTGCAGGTGTTGCGGCAGGCATGATTGCAGGCGCATATCTTGTTATGGATAAGCCGTGTATGCGGAAAATCTATCGATATGGTAAACGTTATGCGAAAAAAATACTTGATATGTAAAAGGGGGCATTGCCCCTACATAAAGGATAGATTTAATGATAAAAAAACAAAGATTATTTATAATAATTATTTTAGCACTGATATTATTATTGACGTGGGTATTTAAAGATGCGATATTTAAAATTATTTCATTACTTATAACTTCTTCTATCATATCCTATATAATTTACCCATTTATAAAAAGCATTGAGAAAAGAGTACCTCTTTCCATAGGGATTGTCATTGGTTTTTCGATAATTATTTTTAGTATTGTTGCATTAATAATGTTGCTTGTGCCTATTTTTAAAGAACAAATAATCACTCTAACTGACGTGTTGCCACAGTATATACAAAAAATTACAGAACAAATTTCTCAAGTTCCTTTTTTAAAAGATTTTTTACCGTCATTCAGCAATTTGAAAGAAAAATTTTTAAATTTTGAAATGGTAATTGAAGTTTTTTCTCCACAGAAACTAATTTCAATTATTTCGTCGTCTTTATTAATTCCGTTAATTGTGTTTTATATGATTAAGGAAAGAGATAAAATAAAAAAATACAGCCTTTTTTTGCTTCCGGGAAAAATGCGTACGCCTGCAATATATATCTTTAAAGATATAAATAGGCAACTTCGTGACTATGTAATGGGTGAGTTTATAATTATATTAACCGTATCCTGCTTAATGTCCTTTGTGTTATTTGCTTTTCGATTCGATTATTGGCTAATTCTTGGTATTATAATGGGAATTTTTAATATTATTCCTTATATTGGTCCTATAATCGGAAGCTTGCCTATTTTGTTTACTGCGTTTTATCAGGAAAAGATTATTCTTGCATTAATTCTGATAATTCTTATTCAGCAAATAGATAATCTGATTATTCATCCAAGAATAATTTCTGACAGCGTGAAAATTCATCCGGTTGCAGTTTTGTTGTGTGTTGTAGCCGGCAGTAGTATCGGAAGTATATTGGGTATGGTGCTGGCAATTCCGCTTTTTATAATATTTAGAATACTTTTTAGGGAATTTTACAAATATTTCTCCGAAAGAAAACGTAATTTTTTGCAATTTGATAAAATATAGTCTTGTAAAAAAAGGATTTTTATAATATAATATATTTATAAAAAATTTTGGAGGTCTTTTTGTATGCAAAATATTAACGATACTATGAAGTATAGACGCAATGAAGATAACGGTCAGATTAAAGATATACTTGTTCAGGTATATACTTCGTTGCAGGAAAAAGGCTACGACCCTGTTAACCAGATAGTTGGATATATTCTTTCGGGTGACCCGACATATATTACCGGCTATAATAATGCGAGAAATTTAATTCGTCGTGTTGAACGTGATGAATTATTGGAGGAACTTGTAAAAAGTTACGTGGAAAATTGCTGATGAAATATCTTGGACTTGATATAGGTGATAAAAGGATTGGTATATCATTAAGCACAAGCGGAATTCTTGCTAACGGCGTAGAAACGTATTATCGTACTTCGTTAAAAAATGATTGTCAGCATATTCTTGATTTAATAAATAAGTATAACGTTGATATCGTTGTGGCGGGGCTGCCTAAACATCTTAATGGCGATAGTCACGAACAGGCAGAGAAAAATGAAGTTCTCTGTGATGCCTTGCGCGAAAATGGTATAAAAATTGAATATTTTGATGAACGGTTAACTTCTTCTTGTGCTGAAAAGGCTATGCTTGAAGCTGACCTTTCACGTAAAAAGAGAAAAGAAAATATTGATAAACTTGCGGCAGTTATAATTTTGCAAGATTATCTTGATTTAAAAAACGGAGGTTCTTTTTTATGAGTGAAAATCAGGAAAATGTAGTTTTAACGCTCGTTGATGAAAATGATGAAAGTTTTGATGCTGAACTTATTGATAGTATCGCATATGATGGACATATTTATAATTTGTTCGTACCTGTTGACGAAAAAGACAACGAGGAAGCACAGGTAATTATTCTGGAATATGTTGA
>JAZROC010000322.1:0-1833 GCA_045648525.1 Clostridia bacterium | reverse complement strand
ATCCTGCCTGACGGCACTTATGACATTACCCCATGCCCTGACAGAAACACAAAGGTTGTTGAAGCGCTGGGTTTTGATTTAAGCAACGATAATCAGGTTTTTATGGGAATAAGATTTTTACCTGAAGATTATCTGTGCCCTATTAAATATTATTCGGGCAAAAAGATAATTACGAAAAACACCCATTCGATACATCATTTCGAAGCATCGTGGACGTCCGCTACTGCAAAACGCACGCTATTTTTATAGCGTATTTTAGGCGTAAAATTATATTGCAAACTTTATGGAAAGTTTTTACATAAATTCAAATGGCTGGAGTGGTAATTATGCCTGAAAATTTTTTGAAAAAACTTAATAAGCATATTCTGCCCCAGTGGAAAGTCTGCTTTTTCACAAGCATTATAGTGGGTCTTATTGCCCATTTATACAAGATAACCGGCTGGATACCTAACTGGGATTCGCTTGTTTTCAGATACGATGCGCAGAATATGGTAGGTCTTGGCAGATGGTTTCTGCCCGTTGCCTGCGCCTTTACCTCTTTTTATGACCTGCCCTTTTTAAACGGAATAATTGCAATTTTCTTTCACGCTTTAAGCGCGGTTTGTATTTGCAAAATTATTAACGTGGAGAAAAAAATTACCGCGGCAATGATTGGCGCAGTAATAGTATCCTTCCCTACCGTTACGTCTGTAATGATGTATAACTACATTGTAGACGGTTACAGTATTGCATTTTTCCTTTCGACTCTTGCGGCATTGTTTATGACTAAAGAAAAGCCGAATTATATTATTGCTTCCGTATTCATTGCGCTTTCGACGGGCATATATCAGGCTTACATAACCGTTACGATAATGCTTCTTTTATTAAAGCTTATCGACGATATGCTTTATGAAAACGTGCCTTTTTCCGCAATACTGAAAAAAAGTATTTTTATGCTTTTATCGGGCATTGGCGGAATGGCGCTTTACGGAATTATTCTTAAAGTAATACTCGCCCTTTCTTCAACAGAGTTGCTTGATTATCAGGGCATTAATTCCACGGCATCATTATCATCAATTAACCTTCCCGCTTCCCTTTACGTTATTAAGGAAACTTTTATAAACTTCTTCTTTGACTTTTCAAAGGGAATCAGCGTGCACGTGCTTTTAAGCCTTTTTGCAATGTTTTTTACACTTGCACATCACTTTAAATATGCAATTAAAAATAAGGTTTATAAAAATCCCGTTAACTTCTGCATAGTAATAGTGCTTGCAGCAATGCTTCTTTTCGGCGCTGCTGCCCTTGCTTTTGTAAACGCGAATATTGATTACCATAACCTTATGCTTATGGGTTATGCCGTGTTTTACCTTTTCTTTATTATTCTTTACGAAAGAGGAAACGACACAAAAATCCATACGGCAGTAAAATGCTGGACCGTGCTTCTGACGGCGGTACTTATTATTTCAAATCAGGTTGTTATATCAAACGTAAGTTATCACAAGGCACAGATGGCTTATGAAAAATCCTACGGAGTTTTAATACGCATTGCAGACAGAATCGAGCAGACCGACGGCACGGAGGATTGTGATAAAATTCTCGTAATCGGCGCCCTTGAAAACAGCCGTGACTACAGCGTTAACCTGCCCCCCGATATTACGGGCATAACTGACGGCTTCATAATTCGTGCTGACGACGAAACTGTTGGTCAGAGTGTATTCTGCGCTACTTTTAACGATTACTGCGATAAAAATTACGATTTCATCAGCGGTGAAGAAAAGAAAGCACTTATGAGCCGTGAAGATGTAAAAAATATGGGCGTTTGGCCTGAAAAGAATTGCGTTACGGTTGTTGATA
>JAZROC010000321.1:0-2137 GCA_045648525.1 Clostridia bacterium | reverse complement strand
CCCCTATTATGTAATATTATATAGATTATACTATATATGGGCGAAATTGTAAACAGAAAAATATGTGTCATATATTTGAAAATTCCGTCATAATTATTACTGTGTCTAAAACGGTAAGGAGGATATTAAGTGGAACAGTTTGATTTATACAAAGATATTTCACAGCGTACCAACGGCGATATTTACATAGGCGTTGTAGGCCCGGTAAGAAGCGGTAAGTCTTCGTTCATAAAAAAGTTTATGGATTTACTTGTTTTACCCAATATTGAAAACGAAAATGACAAAATACGCGCCCTTGATGAACTGCCGCAATCGGCAAGCGGAAAAACCATAATGACAACTCAACCGAAATTCGTGCCAAACGAGGCAGTTAAAATTAATCTTGACGAACACACAAACGTTAAAGTGCGGTTAGTAGACTGCGTAGGTTATCTTATCGACGGCATTTTGGGGCACACCGAGGACGATATGCCCAGAATGGTCAGAACTCCCTGGTCACAAGAGGAAATGCCCTTTGAAAAAGCGGCTGAAATTGGCACGCGAAAAGTTATATGCGACCATTCTACCATAGGCATTGTAGTTACAAGTGACGGCTCGTTTACAGGGCTGCCGCGAAGCAGTTATATTGATGCAGAAGAGCGCGTTATTTCAGAATTAAAGGCGTGTAATAAACCGTTTATGGTAATACTTAACACAAATGAACCCTATTCCATTGAAACGCAGAAGCTTCAGCTTGCACTTGAGGAAAAATATCAGGTGCCGGTGCTTGCCGTTGACGTTTCACAAATGGAATTGCCGGATATTCAGGCACTTCTTGAGCGTGTGCTTTTTGAATTTCCTTTGCAGGAAATCAGAATACGTATTCCCAAATGGATTCAGGCTCTACCCTATGAGCACCCTTTAATTGAAGAAATTTTAAAAACACTTGCTTTTAATGGTGAAATGTGCAAAATGCACCATTATGCACAACTTTTATCATCCTTTGAGCCAAGCGAAAATTTTAAAAATCTGACTCTTGACCAAGTGCTTTTAGGCGAGGGCGCAATTACCTATGACCTTAACGTGCAACCTGACCTTTTTTATAAAATTTTAGGCGAAGAATGTGGCACGGAAATTAAGGGCGATTATCACCTGATTTCTCTTATGCGCGACCTTTTAAGCGCAAAAACTGAATATGACCGCATAAAAGATGCATTGGAACAGGTTCGTCTTACCGGTTATGGTGTGGTTTCGCCGTCAATGGAAGAAATGACTCTTGAAGAACCGAAAATCGTAAAACAAGGCGGACATTTTGGCATAAAGCTAAAGGCAAGCGCGCCAAGTTTGCATCTTATGCAGGTCAATATTTCAACAGAAGTCAACCCCACTGTAGGCAGTGAAAAGCAAAGCGAAGAGCTTGTAAATTATCTTATGAGCGAATTTGAAAACGACCCGCAACGCATATGGGAAAGTAATATGTTCGGTAAAAGTCTTAACGCTCTCGTTATGGAGGGACTTGACACAAAACTTAACAATATGCCATTTGAAGCAAGAAAAAAGATACAGAAGACTATGGAGCGCATCGTAAACGATGGCAATGGCGGTCTTATCTGTATCCTTATCTGAAAACCCAATAAGTAAAGCACTTATGCATATATGTTAATATATACATAAGTGCTATTTTTTAGTTTTTATTTGTTTTTTTGCAGGTAAAATTTTTAAAAAAAGCTAAAAACGTGAAAAAGTTTAATTCCTGAAAAAATTACTATTATTACACATTCGTAAAATTTAATTTATTACGTTTTAAAAAGATTATCAAAAAAATATTTTTCCTGATTTTTTAATAAAATGAATTTCAAAGAAAAAGATTAAATAGTTTTACAATTAAACGTTTGTGCAATATAACAACAATTTTCCTTATCGTGACGAGAAAAATTTATCGGAATTTTAATCTCTTTCTATTTTGCAAGAAAACATAATATTATCCCCCTGCATACCTTTTGCCAAAATAACGTTATTTTCTTCAAGTATAAATATTTCCGTAGGCTCGTTTATTATTTCCTTATGAAAATCTATCTGACGCGTATCTATATTCATCGGCGTATCAGGTGCAATAGCATTTATAACGTAGTCCGCATATCGAATATTGTTGTCGTCA
>JAZROC010000320.1:0-4019 GCA_045648525.1 Clostridia bacterium | reverse complement strand
TTCCTATAATTTTTTTAATTGGCATCGCTTTTATTTTGCCTGCCATTATTCCTGAAAATGAAATGCTGCCCAAATGGGTTGGAAGCTATAGTTATTTATACACTTCACTTTCCGACATCTTAATTTTACGTTCAACGTTCAATACTTTTATTCCACCTGTTTTACTTGCGACTTTTATACAATTAATTCTTTCGATTATTTTAAAAACGTCCCCATTAACAAAATATGTTGTTATGCTTTTTTCCGGCTTATGTGTTTATTTAATCACCTCAGTTTTAACATTTTTTCCCCTTGATTTAACGATTAACACATATACCATTCTTTATTTTTCTCTTACTCTGTTTTACGCGACGAGTCTTGTAATAACTGCTTTTCTTTTCAGATTATTAAGTTCATTTAAGTATAGAAATCAGGTTTTACTTTATGTTGGCTTATTTATTACGTTGTTTTCGCTTATATATATTATGGTAGCGTACACGAATACTTCACCTGCAACCATTATCGGTGCGTCCGATTCAGTTGTTTCACTATTAATTATTTTTAAAATTTATGGCTCTGCTTTTTATTCAGGCATTTTTGGAATATTAATTATATTAACTTCACTTATTTTAAAAATTTTACCTAAAATCTGTGGCAAAAAACTGCAAAATGTGGTAGAATAGAATCAGTTTTCACATAGGAGTAATTATTATGGAACAAAAAAGAAGTAGTTTTACAGGGAAAATAGGTTTTGTGCTTGCGACGGCAGGAAGCGCGGTAGGTTTGGGTAATATCTGGCGATTCCCCTATCTTGCGGCAAAGCACGGTGGTGGAATATTCCTTCTGGTATATATTCTCCTTGCAATTTCATTTGGTTTTACCCTTATGCTTGCCGAAATCGCATTAGGCAGAAAAACGGGGCAAAGCGCAATAGGTGCATTTAAAGCACTTAACAAGAAATTTGCTTTCGTGGGTATTCTTGCTTCAATTATACCTGCAATTATTTTGCCTTATTACTCGGTTATCGGCGGTTGGGTAACAAAGTACCTTATTACCTTTATATCAGGCGGTATGAACGATGCGGCTCAAAGCACGTTTTTCGGTGCCTTTACGGGACAGACTGTTGAGCCTATCGTATATTTTGCAATATTTATAGGTCTTACGGCTCTGGTAGTTTTATTGGGTGTTGAAAAGGGTATTGAAAAAGTTTCAAAAATTATGATGCCCATATTGGTAGTGCTTACCATATTCATTGCCGTTTACGGCTTATTTATGCCCGGCGCAATAGACGGTCTTTTATACTACATAACTCCCGATATTTCACACTTTTCAATAACTACCGTACTTGCGGCAATGGGTCAGTTATTCTATTCAATGTCACTTGCTATGGGAATTATGATTACCTACGGTTCTTATATGAAAAAGGACGTTAACATTGAATCATCAGTACACAGTATTGAATTTTTCGATACGGGCATTGCATTTTTCGCAGGACTTATGATTATCCCTGCAGTTTTTGCTTCAGGTGAAAACATTTCAATGGGTCCCGGACTTATGTTTGTAACGTTGCCCAAAATCTTTGCGGCAATGCCAGGCGGCGCAATTATCGGCACATTATTCTTTACGTTAGTATTATTTGCCGCATTGACTTCGTCAATTTCTCTTATGGAAACAGTTGTTTCAATTTTAAAGGATAAATTCAACTGGAACAGAAAAATTATTTGCGGAATAGTTCTGTTATTCTCGCTTATTTTAGGCTTGCCCTCAACCCTTGGCTTTGGTTTATTAAAAGATATTACGCCCTTGGGTATGGATATTTTATCTTTCTTTGACTTTATTTCAAACAGCGTTCTTATGCCTATAGTTGCATTTTTAACATGCATATTTATCGGCTACGTTGTAAAGCCGCAATCAATTTGTGAAGAAATTGAATTAACAGGAAAATTCAAAAGCAAAAAGCTTTTTGAAATTGTTATAAAATACGTTGCACCTATTTGTATTCTCTTGATTTTAGGCTTTTCCGTACTTGAAGCATTTGGTTTTATTAAAGTTTAACGGGAGTTTTTTTATGAGATTTTTATCAATTTTAATGGTGATAGTTCTTATGTGTACAATTCCTTTAACAATTAACGCAGAAGAAAATATTGTTCCCTTTGATGATGAAAACATCAATTACGTTGGCAGATGGATTGAAGACAACGGCAAAATGGCAGGCTCATATGAGTGTTACCTTTCTTTGCGCTTTACAGGTACAAGCATCGCCCTTAACAAAGGCTCTTCAGGCAAAATGTACTACCGTATAGACGGTGGCGAATTTAAAAAACAAAACTCAAAAACCCTTGAAAAAAACTTAACTGAAGGCGAGCATCTTTTGGAAATATGTGCAGTTGCGCAACAAGCCTTCCCAAAGATTTCAGGCTTTATTCTTGATGAGGGCGCAAAAACCTTGCCCTATGAAAAGAAGCCGATTATTGAGTTTATCGGTGATTCAATTATGGAAGGCTACGTTGTTGATGCTGAAAAGAACAGCAATAACAGTGCATTGAATTCATATGGTCACAAAACTGCTGAAAAGTTAGGTTTTTACCGCAATATTATAGCCTTTGGCGGCATAACGATGTCACAGGGTTACGGTAATCCCGATACTCAAGGTATGATTAACCGCTATAAAATGGTAAGAGAATACACTCAAAATGAGCCTATATCACCCCAATGGGATACACAAAAATTTACGCCTGACTATATAGTTATAAATTTAGGCACCAACGACGGCAGAGTGCAGGAGGGCGAATTTAAAATGTGGTATCTTTCATTCTTATCATACTTACGTTCAACATACGCAAATGTAAAAATCTTTGTTATGACAACCCTTAACGGCAGACACAGCGAAGATATCAGGGCCGTTGTTGAAGGCTTTAATGATAAAAATTGCTATCTTATTGATGCTGCTTTATGGAACGTTTACCTTGGTGGTGACGGTACTCACCCCGACAAAGAAACCCATGATTTAATTGCTGAAAAACTATCAAATGCAATTACCGAAATTTTAAATGCAACACCTGAACCTGAAGAAACGCCCTCACCTACCGCCCCTGCAGGCAACGGGTCGAAAAAAGTTAATTGGGTACTTCCCGTAATTTTAACAAGTATTGTTGCCATCGGTGGTGCTGTTGGTGCATTTGTTGCAATTAAAAAGAAGAAAAAGTAAAACAAAAGAACGAAGTAAAAAACTTCGTTCTTTATTATTTTTGGTATTATCAAAGATTGATTTTTTCTCCGCCATTATCGACAGACTCAATCTCCGCCATAACAATTTTTACATCATCAAGTGACTGTTGAAGCGGGTTAAATTCAGGCTTTTTGCCATTTTCAAGGCACTCGATAAAATACTTGATTTCCTCAAAATATCCGTCAAGGGGAAGTTTTTCGCTGAATTCAGTTTCGGTACCGTCTTTCAAAACCGTTACTGCTATATTGCGTTCACTGCCACGTTCGATATATACGTAGCCTTTTTCAAAATTGAAGCGCATCATACGCACGTTAAAACGGTTTTTACGAAGTTCCCAGTTTGCATTTAAGTTAACGAACATATTATCATAAATGAAGTTTGCGTTTACAATATCACTACCGCCACCACGGCTATAAACATTAACTCCCGTTGCAGAAACTGCTTTAGGCATACCAAGCAGCCAACGGGTAAGGTCAACGTCGTGAATATGATAATCAAGAGTTACACCGCCTGAAAGTTCATATTCGCGGAACCAATCGCTACCGTCATCAGAGCCACCTTCACGTTTGAATTCGGCACTTAATAATCTGCCGAGTTCTCCGCTATCAATGATTCTTTTAACTTCGTATGCGGCAGGATGGAAACGGCAACAATGAGCAATCATAGGCGTTTTGCCCGTTTCTTTTGAAACTTCTATCATTGCTTCTGCCTGCTGAACATTTCGTGCCATAGGCTTTTCGCTCATACAGTTAAAGCCTGCTTTCATTGCCTTAATTGCGTGCCCGGAATGAAGGTAGGTCGGCGTGCAAAC
>JAZROC010000319.1:0-3199 GCA_045648525.1 Clostridia bacterium | reverse complement strand
TACGGGGCTCGCACAGGTAAACGGTGGTTATGATTTGTTGCCTGAAGAAAAAATAGTTTTCGATATGCAGTATATTCAGAATCGCTCTTTATGGCTTGACACGAAGTGCATTTTGAAAACGTTTTTAATATTATTCAATCACGAAGGTGCAAGATAGTATGAAAGTACTTATTATCACACCTTTTTTCTTTGATTATCATAAGCGCATAAAAAGAGCGTTGGAAGAAAAAGGCGCAGAAGTCACGCTAATTGACGAGCGCCCCAACAAATCAACTCTTACGAAAATATTCTTGCGCAAGGATTTTAAGTTTTATCGAAGAAAACGGGACGAGTATTTTTGGAATCTTCTTACCTTAAAAGACGATTTTGATTATATTTTGTATATAAAATGCGAAAGTCCTACGGAAAACGCATTGCACTTTCTAAAAGAGCATTTTTTAAAGGCAAAGCATATTTTGTATCTTTGGGATTCAGTTAAAAATATTAAGAACATTGAAGCAAAGTTCAAGTATTTTGACAAAATTTACTCCTTTGATAATGATGACGTTTCAAAATATCCCTTTATGACCTACGCATATTGGGGATATACCGACGAGTTTAAAAAAGAAAAAGAAGAAATTCAATATGACCTTGCTTTTGTGGGCACACTTCATTCTATCCGCCCCAAAGTAATTGCTGAAATAGAGGAACAATGCAAAAATCTTGGTCTTAAATTTTATAAATATGTGTTTATGCCCCACAAAATCGTATATTGGTATAATCGCATTTTTAATCCATATTTTAAAAACGTAAAAATCAAGGACGTTAATTTCAAGCCTCTTTCAACAAAAGAAACTATCGAAATTTACCAAAAATCGAGGGCAGTTCTTGAAATCGAAAATATCTATCAGTCAGGTGCAACCACCCGTCTTGGCGAAATGATAGGTATGGAAAAGAAAATCGTTACCACCTTTAATTGCAAAGAAATGGATTTTTACAGGGCAAACAATCAACTTGTTTTAGATGCTGATAACGTAATTTTGAATAAGGAGTTTTTCCTGAATCCTTACGAAAAAATTCCCGATGCAATAAAACAAAAATATTCCTTTGACAATTTTATAAATACTGTCTTTGACGGTGCAATTTAAAAGGAGAAAAAATGAAAAAGAAAATTTTTGTAATAGTGCTGATGATGGCGATTGTGCTTTTGCTGTCTGCAAACATTTTTGTTTCTGCGGCGGCAGAGCCCACTGTGACGGTTGAAAGCGTTAACGTTGAAAGCGGAAAAACGGCAAAAGTTAAGGTTTTTATAGAAAATAACCCAGGAATGTGGGGAATGGATTTACGTATCGGCTACGATAAAACGAAGCTCACTCTTGTGAAAGTAGAGAATGGTGAAGTTTATTCAAATGACGAATGGACGGAAGGCAACTTAAAGGGCGAAGAGTACATTCTTTCGTATGCAAGAAACGATTTTCAGGATACGAAAAATAACGGACTCCTTGCAACGCTTACTTTCGATATAAATAATCCAAAAAATTCAGGCTCTTATGACGTAACGGCAACCTACCGCGCAGGTGATGTTATTAACGTGAATTTTGGCGAAATAGTTTTCAAAATTACAAACGGAAAGGTTAACGTTAAAGGCACTTCAACGGAAGAACACGAAACAACACCTGTTAAAACACCGGAAGTATCAAGCGCACCTCAATTAAATACCTTTGAGGCGGCCTTCCCACAACAAACTGATAGTGCAACCGTAACAAATACACCTGATAATAACGACGAAGCAATTTTAACTGAAGCACCTGAAAATACTGATGATGTACAAGCACCTGAACAGACAGTGCTGGCAACGGAAAAGCCTGAAGAAGTGTCTATGGTTGGCTCTTCAGAGGATAACGTTTTTATCATTGTTTTAGTGGGCGCACTGGTAATCTTTACTGCATTTTATATTTTAATTAAAAGAAAGAATAAACAGTAAAAAAAGAGGTTAGATTTGAACCGCTCCGTTAAAAACGGACAATGACAAAAAAGACCTCCTATGGTAGAATGAAAGAAACTACCGTAGGAGGATTTTTTATGCCAAGAGAATACAGACGAATGTTAGACTATGAAGATGAGATATTAAAAATGCGCGAGGAAGGGAAAACAAAACGAGAAATTTGCGAAGCATTTGGTTTTACGATGAAGCAGATTACCAATTTTGTAACAAGGCACAATTCTCGCCAACGCAAGCTTGCCTCGGGCATAGCGATAAAGAAGAAAGGCAGACCACCAAAAGATTACGTTATCAGCGAGCAGGACAAAGTTGCCGAGTTAAGATATATCCTCGCTCGCAAAGATGCAAAGATAAAAAGCTTGGAAATGGAAAACGAATTGATGCGGGATTTTCTCTCGCTCACAGAAAGGAAGTGAGAACAAGCGTAAAATATATGGTTATCTATCGTCACAAGGATAAATATTCAATTAGCGAAATGTGTCGGTTCTTCGAGGTGTCAAGAAGCGGCTACTATGACTATGTCAAAAAAATGGAAATACCTGCAAAAGATCTGCCACTTGCCGAGAAGATAAGAGAATGTCAGGACAAATGCGGAAAAACCTATGGATACCGCCGAGTAAACATTTGGCTCGAACGGAACGGCATACATAAAAACCCGAAAACCGTTCTGCGAGTAATGCAAAAGTACAATTTACTGTCTGTCATCAGAAGACGTAGATTCTACAAATATACCGAACATATACACAAATACCAAAACCTTTGGAAGCAAAACTTCAAAGCAGACAGACCGAATCAAAAGTGGGCAACAGACATTTCTTACATTCACACGAAACAAGGAGTTCTGTATCTGTCGATCATTCGAGACTTGTATGACAACAGCATAGTTGCATACAAGACCGGAACACAGCAAACGATTAATCTTGTGTTGGATACCATTAAAACGGCTAAAAGGAAAGAAAAAGTCACTGCAGAACTGCAACTCCACAGTGACCAAGGCTTTCAATATACCTCACACGGATATTTCAAGCTTACTAAATCATACAACATTACGCCGTCAATGTCAAGCAAGGGAAATCCTTATGACAACGCTATGGCGGAAAATTTCTTCTCTATTCTTAAGAGCGAGTGCATACATCGCGTGAAGTTGAGAACCTATGAGGAGGCTCGCCTCCTCATAGGCGAATACATTCGATTCTATAATAACGAACGAATTCAAAC
>JAZROC010000318.1:0-5092 GCA_045648525.1 Clostridia bacterium | reverse complement strand
CTGAAATGTTTATGGTTTACTGCTTTGGTCCCTTGTACTTGCTGATGGGGTTAGGCTATATATTTCTGCACTAAAAAATGCTCTCAATTATGAGAGCATTTTTTTATGGCATAATTTTTTCTTTTAATTCTTGTGGGTAATCAGGAATTGCACCTAATTGTGTAACAACATAATCCGATAATAACGTTGCACGTACAAGACATTCTTCAGCAGGAATTCCGTTAAGATGGTTTGATAAGAAACATGCAGAGAAAGAGTCGCCTGCGCCAACGGTTGAAACAACTTTTGAAGTGGGTTTAGGTGAATATGTAATCTTCTGATTATTAACGTCATATAAGAGAGAACCGTCTTTATCAAGTGTTACAAGTATAAGCTTCAAATTTTTATATTTCTCACTTAAAACTTTGCAGATTTCTTCAGGGGTACCATCAATACCTAAAACGTTAATTTCCTCACGAGAAATTTTAAAAATTGTTGTTTTTTTCAATGATGCATCAATCATATCGTCACTATAATAATGCTGTCTGATGTTGATATCGAAAAAAACTTCTTTATATTTACCGCCCAAAAGTTTATATAACGTAGCCTGTGAATTAGTGTTTCGTTGTGCAAGCGTGCCGAAATAAAAAGCATCGGCAGTGAAGCATGAATCATCAGGTAATGGAATGTTATCATAGGCAACGTTTTGAACAAGATTATATGATGGCGTGCCGTTATTAAGGGTAACAAGGCAATGACCTGTTTCAAAATCAACAGTTTGTATATTTTGCACATTTACGCCCAGTTGCTTGGCTGCATTAACTGCATCTTTGCCAAGTTCGTCATTACCAACAGCCGAAATAACGTCAACATCGAAGCCTAATTTTGCACAATGAGCACCAAAATTAAAAGGTGCACCGCCTATTTTCTTTTCGTCGCCGAAAATATCCCATAAAATTTCGCCAAATACAGTTAACTTCATAAAATCACCTTATTTTGCTTCAGGATATTCGTTGCAAAGAAGATACATGGGTTCTTCATCTTCTTCAATTTTGGGGAAACGACCCATCTGTTCAAGGAAACGGTTGTCGGTGTTATCATCATTAACCATTGAAACTTCACCGATAAGCACCTTTCCGTGACCTTCTTCAGCCCAGAATGCATGATACTGATAGGGAGGAAGAGTAATGCTTTCACCCGGCTTTAAGCAAAGCTTTGTGCCTGCAGGTACGGTGTAAACACGACCGTCACTTGTAACGGTAACAGGTGTATCTGCTAAAGATTCGTCCTCTGCGCAGTTATAAACCTGAACGATAAGATTACCGCCGCCACGGTTGATTATATCTTCCATTTTATTCCAATGGAAGTGCATTGGGCAGATTTGATTTTCGTCAGAGATAAGAAGTTTTTCGGCATAGGTTTTCTTGCAATCGGGCTCAGAAAGTGAGCCGTTGCGGATAGTGAAAAGGAATAAGCCAACCTTCTCGTAATCGCCTAAACCGTAATCAGTAATATCCCAGCCGAGCATATGGTTTCTTATTTCATCATATTCGTGACCTTTTTCTTTCCATTCTTCAGGTGTAAAGAAAGCAAAAGGAGGTAAGTTGAATTTCATTTCATTGATGAAATCAAGATTTTCTCTCATAAGTTTGTTTACTTCGCTTCTTTTCATTTTATAATTCTCCTTAGATTAATTTTTTTATTTTCTTAACTTCACCTTTTTTTATGGGGAAGCAATTTTCTTCAAGATAATAGGGTACATCAATTATGGCAAAAGGTGCAAATTCATCTGCAGTTACGGTGATAGATGTTTCATCTTCTTCGATTATACGGACTTTATTATACGTAAAATCAATATCCTTAAAACGTAACGGAATAAAGAATGCGCGGTCGTTATTCAAATCTGAAATTACATCGCAAAGAAGAATTGTATTTTCAGTGAATTTGTTTTCGATTTCAGCATAATCAAGAGAAAATACTGTATCAGAACAGTTTTCGCTAATTGCAAAATCAAAATTATATTCAGATATATTTTTACATTCTTTAAAATCATAAAGATAAAGTTTGCAGGTACCGTTTGCTCCATTTAATGAATCGTTACTTATGCGAACTTCAAAGTTTTCGTCCTTTCCCGCAAGACAGCACAATAAAGGCTGTGCACAACGTTTGAAAACGTAATATGCAGGCTTTGGCATAGCGTAATAATCAATTATAGACCAACCGTTTGCCGCAGGCCAACAATCATTAAACATCCAATAAATAATGCCTGAAGAATACCATTTATTGCGCCTGAAAAGTTCAAAACTTAAGCGTACCCATTCGCAATGAAGCATCTGCGTTTTTGTAACCCTGTCAAAACCGTCTTTGAAATCACCAAATATCTTGCTTGCCATCATTTCAATGTATTCGTAAAGTGAAGGCTTAAGAGCAGGATTATTTTTCGTATGATATTCTGACATAGAAGTATCGTCACCAAAAATATCTTCGTCAGTTAAGAATTTCTTTAATGATGAAACGAAGGGCATACCAAGTGCCGATTGCTCCGCATTAAAGCGTGCAAGATATGTTGCCAGATACTTTCTGTAATCAGACATATCGGTATTTCGTATGTACTGTAACGTCGTCCATAAGAAATACGTATTATGAGTCGTACCTTTAGTGTATGAACTGTAAGGTTTTCCTCCGTAAGGCGAGGAAGCAAAAAAGTATCTGTTATGGTCTAAAACTGAAAGAATAGGCTCAATACCGTATGTTGCAGATAAAAATCCAAGATAATTGTCAGTATCTTCGTGACCGTTAACGGCATTTTCGTTATCACCTGACCACCACGCAAGGCAAGTATTGTTTCTTAAACGAAGTGCCGCGCACTCAGCTTCTTGTTTTAATGCATCAATAAACCATTGCTCTTTTTCCGGATATTCTCCGCAAGCCATAAGAAAATCCTGCGTTACGAGAATACCAAGACGGGTACATTCTTCATAAAAATGATCTTGCTCAAATATACCGCCACCCCAGACACGAAGCATATTTACTCCGCCTTCAGCACCACGCTTAAGGAGTTCGGTTATTTTCTCTTTGCTTTCTTCAGAAGGGAAAGGCTCGCAAGGTACCCAGTTACCGCCCTTACACATTATTTTAATATCATTTACTAAAACTATAAAGCAGGAGCTTTCTTCGTTAAGGTCATTTTTTTCTATGTGCGGGCTTGCTTTTAAACTTAATGCAGTAAGTCTTTCAGGACTACCTTCTTCGTCATTAATTTCTAGAACGGTAATTTTTCTTATACCGAATTTAATTTCCTTTATACTTGTCGGTGTTGATATTTTTAACGTATATAACGGTTGTTTTCCATAACCGTTAGGATACCAAAGTTCAGCATCTTTTATGTCAAAATGTTCTATAAAATTGTCTTTAACAAGAGCTCTTGATTTTTTATATGAGAGCTTATTATCGGGCGTAAATACTTCAAAAGTTAAAGACTCGTAACTTTTAACAAAATCACGAATTTTAATTTCTAATTGCATTTGCGCTGAATACGGATTTATGTCTTTTGTGAAAAGATAAAAGTTATCAATTTCGTTTTGTTTCCTGAAAACAAGACGGACGTCACGGAAAATTCCCATTGTAACAAAACGGTCAACCCAGTCCCAACTGTAAGTGCATTGAATGCGCCTTGTGTGCATTCTCTCTCTTGTAAAAGCACCGTTTAATTGAGGCTTGTCCTTAACGGCTTCAATGGGAGAATAAAATTTTACCGTAAGTATATTTTTGCCGATTTTTAAAATTCCGTCAACATTAAAAGCATAGGAAATATGCATATTTTCACAATGCGCAATAAACGTATCGTTTAAAAGAATATCGCAGTATGTGTCAAGTCCGTCAAATTCAAGATACGCATTGTCAAAGATTTCATCAATACTAAAAGTTTTGGTATAGGTGTAATCATTATTTTCTATCCATTGCACTAATTTTGAATTATCCCTGAAATACATATCACCGATAATACCGTTATTTTTCAGGTCGATATGCACACAACCAGGGACAGTAGCGGGAATTGTGATTAAGTTGCCGTATTGGTCATTTCCGCTTAAAATCCAATTGCCGTTTAAATCCATAATATATTACCTCTAAATGAAAAAGATTGAAAGATGTTGATTTTTTTTGCAAAATATGTTAGAATCACAACTGTAATTATACATATTTAAGCGGTCAATGTCAATGTGTTACGAGATATTTGAAAGATTTTCATTATATATACAAAACTTTTTCAAACTTTTTCATTTTTTGAGGTTTTTATGTTACAATTTGATAGACAACAAAGTATTCTTGATTATTTAAAAAATAAACATAGTGCAACAATAAAAGAGCTTGCACATACCATTTATGTTTCAGAAGCATCTATAAGGCGAGATATTGAAAAACTGGAGAATTTAGGTTTGGTTGAAAAAATATACGGTGGTGTAGTTTTAACGGAGTTTAAAAATGAGGTAATTCCTATCGATTTAAGAGAATCAGCCAATTCAAAAAGCAAGGAGAAAATCGCTGTTAAGGCTGCAAAACTTGTTAATGATGGTGACACGGTTATGCTTGATTCTTCTTCAACGGCTAGAAAAATTTGTAAATATTTAGTCAATAAAAGAAACGTTCGAATTATAACAAACAATATGCGTGTGTGTAACGAACTAAAAAACAGCGATATTGAAATTTTTGTTTCAGGTGGTGTTTTTTCAAAAAAGAGAGAATGTTTTATCGGTGGATTTGCGGAAGAATTTATAAAATCAGTTCATGCTGATATTTTGTTTTTTTCAACGAGTGGCATTTCAAAGACAGGGGAGATTACTGACATTTCTGAGGATGAAATTAACCTTCGCAAGCTTATGATAAAGCAAACGAAGAAAAGAATATTTCTTTGTGATAAGACTAAAATTGGTGTAATAAGCTCATTTAAGGTTTGTGATAAAAAAGATATTGATATGGTTATTTGTCATGAAAAAATTGAGTTTGAAAAAGAGGAGTGCTGAAAAACAGCACTCCTCAGACTGTAGACAAAGTCCCGAAAGGGGCTTTGTTTTTTTGCAAAAAAAGGATGAAAAAGATGTATAAATATGATATA
>JAZROC010000317.1:0-14080 GCA_045648525.1 Clostridia bacterium | reverse complement strand
GTAGAGTAAAAATTGAAATGCTTATTTATTATTATATCATAATTTAAGTGATTATTGAAGAAGAGATTTAAAAATACCCGCCGTTTCAAAAAACTACGGGTATTATTTTTTTCTGTCCTTTAGAGTTCAACGCCTAATCACTTTTTTATCGGTTACACGCCTTATGATAAAAGATAAGACTGTGGAAAAAATACATACTAATATTGGATGAAGGTTTATCAATAAAACGGAAGAACTATAATCAACGTCAAATTTTGCATACACTCCCAACAACAAACGGGATATTATTATATGAAAAATATAAACGTAATTACTGCATTCAGACAGTTTCTCTAAAAAAGGTGAATATTTAACGTCGCTATATTTAACGAAAATGTTGACAAAAGTAAAAAGTATCAGCAACGAGCCTATATATATTTCATTTGCACCAAAACAGAAACGTGAAAAAAGTGTTGCTGCACATCCTGTTATAAAAGCAACTACCGAAGCATAAGCAGGTATTTTCCGTATTTTATCTTCGTGTTTTTTTATAAAAAGTCCTGCCGCGAAGAAAGGAATTCCCATAAAAACAAAATTTCTTAAATAGGCTATCGGAAGCACTATTTTAAAAGCTGAAAGACACTCGCCCAGAAATATATGTAATACAAGAAGCGCAAAAGATACAATAAATATTATTTTTTCATTTGCCTTATATTTTTTTACGAAATAAAAAATTATATAAACGTAAAGTATAGCAAAAAGATACCACAGATGCGCAGAGCTGGCAGGTACGTTCAAAAAAATAAAATTAAGCCATCTTTTAGGTTGAAGATATTTGCTGAAATAAACAAACGCGCTATTTATCGAGCCAAAGTATATAGCTAAAGCAACGTTAAACAACGTGTAAACTACAGTCGAAAAAATTATAAGCTTTACAATACGTTTTATTCTGATTTTAATTTTTTCAGGCGACATACCATATGAGAAAAAGCCTGATACAAGAAAAAACAGAGGTACGGCAAACCTCGCTAAAGCATTTACTGCAATACCGAAATTTCCATAAAAGGATATATGAATAAAGACAACCATATAAGCCGCTAATAATTTTAAAAGCTCAAGCGTTATATTTTTTCGAGTCCCCATCTTCTCACCTCTTGTTTGAGTATTATAACATGCCCATATTAAAAAGTAAAGATGCTAAAATAAGTTCTTTTATCCAATATTGCAAAGATTTCTCGCGCTTTAATCTTCTATTGCCGCTTTACGCGATAAAGCATCTCTTATAGCAGTAACGTCAAACTTTTCACTGCGGTCATAGAAATAGATGCCGTTTTGCTCTTGCTCAACGTTTGTTAACTGGGTATAGCATACACCGAAAATATTGGGGTTATCAAGGAAAACGTCTGTCAATCCCTTAAAGCGCGCATAAAATTCTTCCTTCGTCTTGGGGTGATTTTTACCGTATGCCCAGGCACTTTCGTCCATAGCAAAAGCTATTCCGCCATATTCACTTACGAAACAAGCTTGTCCACCATAAGTCTGTCTGCCTGCAAATTCAGGATGAATTTCAATAAGTCTTTCGTGAAGCGGTCCGCCTTCAGCAAAGGGTTTATAATTCTCATATAACTTTTCGGGGTCCTGATTATAATCATGAAAATCAAATATATCAGTTATATAATGCACACCGCCGCTTGTATCAATGCAGGGTCGGGTTGAGTCCATTGCCTTTGTAACAAAATAGATGTTTTTAACGTTATCAGCGAAAGGCTTTTTATCACGCAAATCCCACACTTCGTTTAATGGGCACCAACCGATAATTGCAGGATGGTTGAAATCACGGTTAACAGCCTCAATCCATTGAGGAAGAACGTGGTGTATTGCATCAGGTTCGGTATGGTCAATACCCCAATCGGCAAACTCGCCCCAGACAATGTAGCCTAAACGGTCAGCGTGGTATAAAAATCTTTCTTCAAAAACTTTTTCGTGAAGACGCGCACCATTAAAGCCTGCTTTTAATGAAAGTTCGATATCTTTTACAAGGTCAGCATCGCTTGGCGCAGTGTAAATGCCGTCGGGATAGAAACCTTGGTCAAGTACAAGACGCTGAAAAACTGACTTTTCGTTAATTAAGAACTTCTTTCCGTCAAGGCGAACCTGTCTTAAACCGAAATAACTTTTAACTTTGTCTTTGCCAAAGGTCATTTCAACGTCGTAAAGATTGCCGTTGCCAACTTCCCAAAGATGTTTTTCTTTTAAAGGCACGTTAAAGGTAATTTCACCTGCAACGTTTTCTGCCTTATATTCACCCATTTTTTCGCCTTTATAATATGCGGTGAAACTGAAATTATCTTTACCTTTAAAATCAGCCTTTACTGTAATTGAACCTGAAAAAATATCAGGATAATATTTTACATTTTCAATATGATTTTTTTCTAAAAACTCAAGCCACACTGTCTGCCAGATGCCTGTTGTGCGGGTATATAAACAACCGTGTGAATAATATCTGAAGCTTTGTTTTCCCCTTGGGTGTATGTGACAACGTATATCATCATCGCATTGTACACAAATTTCATTTTCACCATCAACAACAAAGTCAGTTATATCAACAAAGAATGAAGTATAACCGCCAACGTGTTTGCCTGCAACGACACCGTTTACGTACACGGTGGTTTCATAATCAGCCGCACCAAAATGTAAACGAATAATTTTATCATCTTTTTTAACGTTTATTTTGCGCTTATACCAAACGCAATCACAAAAATCAACGTTACCAATTCCGGAAAGTTTACTTTCAGGGCAAAAAGGAACTATAATTTCCTGCGAAAAATTTTCTTTTTCATAAAACTTCTGCTCAAGCCCGTTAGATGCAGGGTCACTTTCAAACTGCCATACGCCATTTAAGTTTTCCCAGCTTTCGCGCATAAATTGTGGTTTAGGATGTTCACTTCTTGGTATCATAAACAAATTCTCCTTGCTTTTTTTCTTTATTATACTACTTAATTTATGTAAAATAAATAGCTTTTTCTATTATAAAATTGACATTTTCTACTGCTTAAAGTATAATATTCTTGGTGATTATATGATAAATATAACAAAAATACGACACGATTATCCCGAAAAAGCAGGATTTAACCTTATTCGTCCCAACGGACATAAGGATTATACTTTTTTGCATTTTCTATCGCCTGTGGAAATTTCAGTTAACGGTAAATACCACAAAGTAAAAGCAGGGGCATGCATAATATATTCACCTAACACGCCCCAATGGTTTAAAAGCAATACGCCCCTTTTGCATAATTGGTTTCACGCAGATTTTTCATTAAAACCGTTACTTGATGAAATTAACTTTCCGATAAATACTATTTTTTATCCTACTGACACAAGTTTTATTTCTCCGCTTATTAAAAAGGCAGAAATTGAGTTTTTTTCGCAGGATAAATTAAAAAATAAAATGGTAGATGCCGCAATAACCGAACTTTTGTGTTCGATTTCAAGAGTTTTAAACGCACCGCCTGCGCCTAAAATTCAGACAGAAAATTTTGATAAAATGCGGGCATTGCGCCAACAGATTCTTTTAACTCCTGAAAAGCGATGGACCATTGAAGAAATGGCAAAAATTGCTTTATTAAGTCCTTCGCGTTTTCACAACGTGTATAAATCGGTTTTCGGCACGTCGCCAATCCGCGACCTTATTGAAGCAAGAGTAAATTATGCAAAATCAATTTTGTTAAGCGAGGATTCTTCCATTATAGAAATAAGCGAAAAGGTTGGCTACAAAGACCAATATCAGTTTATTCGTCAATTTAAAAGAGAAGTGGGTATTACACCGCAAAAATTCAGGAAACAAAATATGTTGTAAAATGTAAAAAAATATGTTAAAATATAAAAAAAGTTACGTGGAGGATAAAATGTTTAATTCCGTTGAAGATTTTCATAAAAAAATAAACAGAGTTCTTATTTCAAAAGAAGAAATTGATGCCAAAATTAAGGATGCAGGTAAATATATTGACAGCCTTTACGATGGTAAGCCTATTTTGTTGGTAAGTATTTTAAAAGGTGCTTTCGTATTTATGGCAGATTTATGCCGCGCAGTTACCGTGCCCTGCGAAATCGGTTTTATGTGTGCAAAAAGTTATTATGAAGGTACTGAATCTTCAGGCGTTGTAAAAATTACGATGGACCTTGATAAAGATATAAGCAAATATCACGTTATCATAGTTGAAGATATTATTGACACCGGCAGAACTTTAGCCAACGTTGTTAAACTTTTAAAAACAAGAAATCCTCTTTCGCTTACGGTAATTACGTTACTTGATAAGCCTTCAAGAAGAATTGTAGAGTTTGAAGCTGATATGGCTTTATTTACAATACCTGACCATTTTGTTATTGGCTACGGTCTTGATTTTGGCGAGTTTTTCAGAAATCTGCCTTACATAGCCGAATATAAAGAATAAAAAAATGCTTCACCAATAAAACGGTGAAGCTTTTTTCTGTATATAAAAAATATCGCGGTAAAAAGCCGCGATATTTTTTTACATTGCGTTAAGAAGCGATAATGCAATTAATAAAACTGCAAGTGCTGTAACAAAAATAATTTTTCTTGATTTTTTTACTTTATCAGAGGTAAAAAGGTTTAAAATCAAAACTGAAATTATAAGCACGCCAATAACAATAATAATACTTGCCATACCGATGCCCATAAAGCCTAAACTATCAATAAAGCCTTGAAAATTCATACTTTCTTACCTCCTTACCCAAACATTGAAAGCATGATGCCGCCTGCAATAACTGATGCAACCTGACCTGAAACGTTAACACCTATTGCCTGCATTAAAATAAAGTTATTCGGGTCTTCCTTTAAAGCCATTTTATGAACGACACGACCTGACATTGGGAATGCAGAAATACCTGCGGCACCAATCATAGGATTGATTTTTTTCTTTAAGAAAAGGTTTAAAAGCTTTGCAAATAAAATGCCGCCTGCAGTATCGAAAACGAAAGCAATAAGACCAAGACCTAAAATAAGTAAGGTCTGCCACTGTAAGAAATCTACACCGTTCATTCTTGTTGCAATGGTAATACCAAGGAAAATTGTAACAAGGTTTGCAAGAACTTTTTGTGCAGTTTCGCCTAATGAATCAAGCACACCGCACTCTCTTATAAGGTTACCAAACATTAAGAAGCCAACAAGAGCAACTGACGAGGGAGCAACAAGACCTGCGATAACCGTAACGATTATGGGGAAAAGAATTCTTGTTGTCTTTGTAACGTCTGACTGTTCGTATGACATTTTAATCATACGCTCTTTTTTAGTTGTAAGTAACTTAATAACAGGTGGCTGGATGATGGGTACAAGTGCCATATATGAATATGCCGCAACCATAATAGCCGCAAGATAGTTACTTTTAAGAGTATTTGCAACAACGATTGACGTAGGACCGTCGGCAGCACCAATAATGGCGATTGAAGCTGCATCGTTGATTTCAAAGCCGAAAAGTCTTGCCATTGAGAAGGTAAAGAAAATACCAAACTGTGCTGCTGCACCGAAAATCATAAGCTTGGGGTTTGATAATACGGGACCGAAGTCGATCATAGCACCGATACCAATGAAAAGTACAAGCGGGAACATTTCAGCAAACTCGTGGTCAATACCTATTCTGAAAAGCACGTCTAAAATACCGTTTGAAACTTCGCCTGTTTCAGAAGTATGTGTAATAACACCTGAAAGAGGAAGGTTAACTAAAATTGCACCAAAACCCATTGGTAAAAGAAGTGTTGGTTCCATTTCCTTTTTGATTGCAAGGAAAATAAGAACACCGCCAATTATCCACATTACAACCTGTTGCCATTGCAAAAGCTGAATGCTTTCAATTAAAAATTCCATAATTTTCTCCTTTTTTAAAACATCTTTATAGCGTTTTCAAGACGCTTCAAAGTTTCTTCCTTACCGATAATGTCAGCAAGTTCAACTGCGCCGCCGGGAGTCGAATCAAGACCGCAAAGTGCAACGCGGGCAGGCCACATTATCATACCGTTTTTCTTGCCTTTTTCCTGTGCAAGCTCAATTAAAGCATCGTGAATGGTGGTTTCATTCCATTCAGTTAAGCTTTCATATTTTTCCTTAACCTGAATTAAGCTTTCCTTTGCACCGGCTTCATCAAGCTTGAATTTTTTATGACAGTACATTTCAGTTGAATGTTCTGCAACGTACGGTAAGAATTTAAGTTTTTCAGGAATTTCTGATAAAATTTCAACACGGGACTGAATAAGCTTTGCTAACTTTTTGCTATCGTAATTTTTAAGACATTCTTCTTTTTTAATCCACGGAAGAGCCATATTATAAAAGGCATCAAAATCCATTGCTTTGATATATTCGCTATTCATCCAACGAAGTTTGTTAATATCAAAAATTGATGGTGATTTGCTTATACCTTCAAGGGAGAAAGCTTCGATAAGTTCTTCACGAGTATAGATTTCCTTGTTTGAGCCATCATTCCAACCTAAAAGAGTTATGTAGTTAACAACGGCATCAGTTAAGAAACCATCATCAAGTAAATCGTGGAAGGATTTATCACCGTGACGCTTTGAAAGCTTATGTGTTGCATCGCGCATAATTAAGGGAAGATGTACGTAAATAGGTGGTTCCCAACCAAATGCCTCATATAAAAGATTATATTTAGGAGTTGATGAAAGATATTCAGAGCCACGCATAACGTGAGTGATTCCCATTAAATGATCGTCAACAACGTTTGCGAAGTTGTATGTGGGAAGACCGTCACTCTTTAATAAAATCATATCGTCAAGGTCGTCTGAATTTACTGTTACGTGACCGAAAATTGCATCGTCAAAAGAAACTTCCTTATTTGAAGGAGTATTCTGACGGATAACGTAATTTTCACCGCTGGCGATACGCTTTTCAATTTCTTCCTTTGATAAGCTTAAGCAGGTTTTTGGATATTTATAGGTTTCGCCTTTTTCTTCTGCCGTTTTTCTGTCCTCTTCAAGCTGTTCATCTGTGCAGAAGCAATAATATGCGGCACCCTTTTCTATAAGTTTAAGAGCATATTCTTTATAAAGCTCGCGTCTTTCTGACTGAAAATAAGGTCCGCAATCGCCTTCTTTACCCGGTCCCTCATCATAATCAAGACCTGTCTGCTCAAGAGTTTTGAAAATAATTTCAGTTGCGTTTTCCTGAAGTCTTACCTGGTCAGTATCTTCAATTCTTACAACAAAATCGCCCTTATTTTTTCTTGAAAAAAGATATCCGTAAAGTGCGGTGCGCAAGTTACCGATATGCATATTACCTGTGGGACTTGGTGCAAATCTTGTTCTTACTTTCATTTTATTCTCCTTTGTCTAAAAATTCAATTTCTTTATCTGTAAGCCTTAAATCAATACCGATAAGACTTTCATTTAACTGTTCAACCTTTGAAAAACCGCCAATAACTGCTGAATTAATGTCTTTTGATAAAACGTAAGACAACAAAAGCGCAGGAATTGGTATATTTTTTTCCATTGATAATTTGTTTATTCTTTCAAAACGTCTGAAATTTTCTTTTAAAGGAAGATATGATAATTTACCTGACAACTTTAATTCTTCCTTTGAAATTTGTTTTGAAAAAAATCCTTTTGCCTGAACTGAATATGCAATTATGGGAAACTGTGTTTCCTTATACCACATATATTCAATATCGTTCATTGTTATATGAGTTATATCGCCTGTAAGCGCAGGTGTTGTTAATGCATAAGAATAATTTATCTGACTAACCGTAAAAGGCTTTAAATTATTTTTTATTGCATAATTATTTGCCTGTTCAATTCTGCCACAGGACCAGTTAGAAGCACCGATTTCCCTTACTTTGCCTTGTTTAACAAATTCGTTGGCATTTTCAATTAATTCTTCTGGCGATTTTAAGCAATCGTCGCGATGAAGAAAATATATATCAAGATAATCAGTATTAAGTGCTTTTAAAGAAGCATCAATATCCTTTTGTAATTCTTCTTTTGAAAGACGTGTTTTATGCATTTCCTGACGTGATAAAGGAAACCCGCCTTTTGATATTATTATAATATCTTCGCGCTTTTTGTTTTTAAGATATTCTCCCAAAAACTCTTCGCACATACCGTTTTCATATGCGCGGGCAACGTCTAACGTATTATAGCATAAATCCAAATATTTGTCTAAAATTTTAAAACATTCTTTTTTATAATTTACATCGCCAAGTCTGCCGGCACCAAGAACAAAATTATTTATTTTTAATGAACCAACATTTATTCTTTCCATACTTTTCCTTTTTCTACTTTAAAAAAGTTAACATCCATTTTATTAAAATAATCAACCGGCTGTGCAACTGTAATTAACGTTTGAACTCCTTTAATTTTATCAAGAAGCATTTGTTGACGTTTTGTATCAAGTTCAGATAAAACGTCATCTAAAAGAAGAACGGGATATTCCTTTAAATCTTCTTTCATAAGTTCAAGTTCAGTTAATTTTAATGCAAGAGTTGCCGTTCTCTGCTGGCCTTGTGAACCGAAATATCTTAAATCAGTATCACCTAATTTAATTATAATATCGTCTTTATGTGGACCGACGGTAGTAAAACATCTTTTTAAATCATTTTCTCTGTTTTTATAAAGAATATCAAGCATTGCATCTTCTATATTTTCCTTATCATTTACTGCATCTTTATAAAAACAAAAAAGTTCTTCCTTACCTGAAGAAAGATATTTATGATTTTCTTTTGCCTTTGGAGTAAGTCTTTGACAAAACTCACGTCTTGCTTTAATAATAGGTACTGACCTTTGTGCTAAAAGCGTGTCCCATACTTCAAGGTCTGAAGGTCTTACGTTTTCCTTTAAAAGCGAATTACGTTGTTCTAATACCTTATTATATTCATTTAAAGCATAAAAATAGTTTTTTGAAACCTGCGAAAGCTCAATATCCATAAATCTTCTGCGCTTTTGCGGTCCCTCTTTTACTAAATCAAGGTCTTCAGGCGAAAAAATAACACCTGAAAGCTGCCCTAAAATTTCACTTATACGTGAAATTGCAAGGCCGTTTACAAGAATTCGCTTTTTTTGTCCCTTTGCCATAACCATATCAACGGTATGTCTGCCGTCTTTCTGAATATCTTCAGCACGAACCCTTGTCCAAGTGCGGTCATACATAAACATATCGTGCTCACGATTTGTTCTGTGACTTCTGCCTGTACATAAAAGATAGATTGCTTCAATTATGTTAGTTTTTCCCTGACCGTTATCACCATATAAAATACTTATGCCATTAGGAAAATTCAGCTCCAGATTTTCATATGAGCGAAAATTCCAGAGCTGTAACTTATTCAAATACATATTATAATCTTACCGGAAGAATTAAATAAAGATATTTATCACCGTCAACAGGTGTTGTTACTGTGGGGCTTGTAGGTGTTGTATATGAGAATTTGATAAACTCATCTTCAATATTTTTCAAACATTCAACAAAATATTTGGGGTTAACACCTATTTCAAGAGGTGTGCTTGAACCATTAATATCAACTTCTTCATAAGCATTACCTGTGTCTGATCTTGAAGTAATTATAAGTTTGTTTTCAGTAAACTTAAATAAAATATAATTATTTCTTACGTTTTCTCTAACGATAAGCCATGCACGGTCAATAGCTTCTAAAAGGTCTATTCTGTTTAAAATAACTGAATTTGTCATATTCTGAGGAATAATAGGTCTGTACTTAACAAATTCACCTTCAATTAAGCGTGTAATGATTTTTGTTTCTTCAATTTCAACCATACAATAGCTTTTTTGAATATAGATTTTTGCAAGCTCTTCACTATCGCTTATAATTTTGATAATTTCGGAAAGTGCACGGGCAGGAATAATAGCCTTAATTTCGTCAGTATTATCCTGAACGTATGAATTTCTTAATGAAAGTCTGCAACCGTCAAGAGCAACAACGGTAATATTTTCTTTTTCAACGTCAAATAAACAACCTGTTAAAATAGGTCTTGATTCATCAGTTGCCGTTGCAAAAATAGTCTGGTTAATCATTTTTCTCAAGTCGCCCTGCTCGATTGTAAAGAAATTTTCTTTATCAATAACAGGAAGTGCAGGATATTCCTGAGGGTCTAAGGCGGCAATACTGATTTTTGAATAATTACCTGAAACCTCAATACCTGATTGAAGGTCACCTTTAATTTTAATCATACCGTCAGGCATTCTTCTTATAACTTCAGCAAAGAATCTACCGTTAATTACAACAGAACCTTCTTCTTCAATTTCAGCGGCTAATTTTGTCTGAATAGTAAGTGAAGAATCAGTTGTAGTTAAAACAACTTCACTATTTTTTAAGCTGAATAAAATACCTTCACAAACAGGATTTACGCTTTTTGATGGAAGCGCCTTTGAAACAATGTTAATTCCGTTTAAAAGTGTCGCCTTGTCGCATGAAAAAATCATTTCGCATACCTCGTTTATAATAATAGTAAAAATTAATTAAATAATAATATTAATATAGGGGTGTTTATTTAGTGGATAACCTTATAAAATGCCTATATACAAGCGATTTAAAAAAATATGGCTGTTGATAAGCTGTTTTTTATAGGTGAATTAAATGTTGACAGAAATTTTAAATTAAAAAAAACACCGAAATATTCACACCTATATTATACCTTTTTTAAGTGATTTTTGCAATAGTTTTATTTAATTTTATGGAAATACTTTTAATTATTTTTAAAAAGATAATTTTAATATTAAATATATGCTTTTATTTAAAAAAATAGTACTTTTTTTATAAAATCCTGTGGATACAGTTTATAAACAGTATGTTGATAATATGGAAAACTCATAAAAACTCATATAAATGAAGGAAAAGTTATCCACCGTGTATATGGATAACTTTTTTTATTTATTATTTTATGGCTTTTTTAACTTCTTCAAGACGTGAAGAATCAATTAAAGGTAAACCGTTTTTATCAAATAACTGATTACCGTTTTCGTCAACTTTAATTGTAGGGCAAATCCAACCGCCTTCATCGTGCTCATTCCAAGCATATATTATGCAGGTATTTGATTTTGTAGAAGCAAAATTCTTTTTATCACTTAAAAATTCTTTTGCGCGAAGGAAATGTTCACCGATTTCTTCACTTGTAGCATATTCTACAAGACTGTTTTCAGGAACGGTCATCCACGAAACCGGTGTTTTAAAACGTGGATGAGGATGCCAGCCTGCAACAAGAGGAAGCACGTTATCAATATTAACTGCTTCGCCTTCTTTTGAATGACGCTCCCAAATAGTATAAACGTCTTCACAAAGGCTTTTAAAAGGTTTGTTATCGGTGCCTGAAACGGAATATCTTGTAATTCCGTCACCGCCCATTTCTTTTGCTTTTTCAGGTCCTACGCCCATAATAACGAAGTAAGGTGAAGGAATATTTTCTTTTTTACAAGCTTCTTTATAAAAAATGATATCTTGCTCAATTTTATTGTTATCGTACTGAAAGAAATAAACAAGAGGTCTGTTTTCTATTTTAGTATAAAAGTCTTCTTTAAATAAGGGAATAATTTCTTCGTGGGCATAATCTTTTAAAATTGCATTACCGTCAAGACAAGCGCACATTGTAACGTCATTTCTATACTTGCTTTTTTTATGAAAATCTCTTGCTTTTCTTAAGCCTGAATGATTATACCAAACGTAAGAAAAATAATTAATACCTGCATCTTTTGCGTATTCCATTTCCCTATCAAAAATTTCTTGTGTATATTCAGGTATAATAACTTCGTTGTTTTGGTCAATTTTTGCAAAGAAAGGTGCGCGCCAATGATATTCAGGACGGCTTAAAGCTTTTAAGCATTGATAACTTGTATCCGTACTTACGCTTGCAGGATACCAAGCATCCCAACGGAAAGCACCATAGGTTGTTTTATTTACTCTTTCCATTTATTTATCCTCTTTTTTCTTCTTTTTTAAAGCAATAATTACAACCGCACCTGCAATAATGATTACACCTGCGCCAATACCGATAAACAAACCGATATTTGAATTATTTTCACTCTGATTTAAAGGAGATTCAGTTATAGATGGTTTAACTGACATATTTGAAACACCGTTTATAATAACTTCAACACGTTTGCCTTCGTTAAAATCATCAAAAGCTTTTTTTACAAGCTGAACACGGCTGTCATTTATTTTTGGTGTACCATCATCATTAAAAAGTTGATTACCATTTTCATCAACGGCAAGTGTCGGGCAGAGCCATGAGCCTTCATCGTGTTCGTTCCAAGCATAGAGAATAAGAGTATTTAATTTTGTAAATTCTTTTGCGTTGGGATGGTCTAAATATGAAAGACCGTACATAACGTGATTATAAATTTCATCGTCTGTAGGATAAGGTACCCAGCTGTTTGCTTCTGCGGTCATCCATGTAACAGGATTTTTATGTCTTGGTTCAGCGTGCCAACCAAATGACATCATAGGTACGTACTGCATACCTGATTTCTGATAACCTTCCCACTGTGACTGAACAGAAAGAATAAAATCATTAAAGGATTTATCGCTTGTTCCGCTGATAGAATATCTTGAAACAGCATCACCGTAAATTGAATTTACTTCCTGACCGTTAATATTCATAACAACTGCAAAAGGTTCAGGAATATTCTGTGAAACGCAATAAGCTCTGTAATATTTTATTTCAGATTGAACAAGAGCCATATTTTCTTTACGATTACCTGTATTAACGTAGTAATACATAAGAGGTCTGCCATCTAAAACAGTCATATAGAAATCCTGCTTTAAAAGCTCTTTTATTTCTTCTCTTGCTTCATATTTACCTATGCCGTTGCCATCAAGGCACATTGCGATTTTAACGTCGTTTTTGTATTTACTTGTTGAATGTAATTTTCTTGCGGCACCCATTGAACCTGTATAATAAAGGTAAGCAAAATAACCGATGCCTGCATTTTTTGCATATTCCATTTCTTTATCGAAAATTTCCTGAGTATATTCAGGCATTTCGATATTACCTTCGTCGGTAATTTTTGCAAAGAAAGGTGCGCGGAAATGATATTCAGCCGGTGAAAGAGTTTTTTCAACCTGTGAAACTATACTTTCTGCTCTGCCATCGTGTGAATACCAGGCATCCCAACGGATTGCGCCAATAGTCGTTTTTTCTTCACGTTCAGAAGTAAAAGAGTTAATGTGAGTCATTTCAAAATCAGCATATTCGTCTTTTTCAACCTGATCAAGTGAAATACCGTTTACCGCACTTAATTTTTTGAAAGTGAAGTCGTCAATTAAAACATCGGGCATTGATTCACTTTGTTGATAAATTAAAGCAATTTCAAAGCCTTTTTTAGGGTCAAAATCAATATTACCCTTAAAAGCAAATTCCTGCCACTCATTTGTAAGTTGTTTTTGCGCACTACCATAATATTTTTGAGTGCTGCCGTTAGGCTTTACGTTTATAACAAGTTGCGCTTTACCTGAAGTTTTTGAGTCTTCGGCAAGTTTCATCCATACTGAACCAAAATATTCACCGGGGCCGTTTACAGTAAGAATATCCTTTATATCCTGTGCCCAAGTTGCATATTGACCCATACGCTCTGACAAAAGCATACCGTATTCGCCTGTACGGGCATAGTCTTCCCCTATTTCCATATTTGAAGCTGCGCCGTACTGTTCAAAACCTGTTTCGTCACCTTCTTCAAAACCGGGGTTTTCAAGAAGATTCTGACCTTTTGTTGTTGTAGCCTGATTTGATGAAGGTGCGTTTCCGCCTTCAGGAATAACTACCTGGTCTAACGGAATACCGTTAACTTCGCTGTTCTTTTTAAGTGAAAAATCGTCAAGCATAATATCAGGTGCGCCTTTACCGCCTTCGGATTGCTGATATAAAAGAGCAGTTTTAAAACCTTTTACGGGGTCAAAATCAATATTTCCCTTAAAAGTAAACTGTTGCCATTCAGTTGTTAAGGTTTTTCTGCCACTGGTATAATAAGTGGGTTTTTCAGCATCGTTTGACTGAACAATCATTGTAAGATGAACTGTGCAGGGCTCCTGACCAAGTCGGATCGTAGCCATGTCGATCTGTGAGCCAAGGAGATGCTACT